>CAYQOJ010000006.1:0-15243 GCA_964419105.1 uncultured Methylococcus sp. | reverse complement strand
ACCATCAAAGCCACCTTCAACCAGCAGATTAATGAATGCTTGTTCTACGATTACCGGCGGCACGTCCTCTATCAGCTGGCCCAAAATGTGTCGATTCATTGCCGAGTGCTTCATCCCCATGCGCAAGATCGTACGAAGTGCTTTCTGCGTATCGATTTGAAGCAATGCTTTGGCAGCTGGAAAAAACTCGGGGGTTTCTGCACGCTTTAGATAGGGCGCTATCGACTCCCAAGCACCCGTTGGATGAAGGATCGCCAAAACCTTGAGAGCGTAGATTCGAGTGGTCAGGGAGGGCGAAAAGCGGAGCTTGAACAGTGCTTCCCGGCCTAATCGATCTCTTTCTTTGGGGTGGATAAGAGAATGGCCTTCGCATCGAGGCTGATGGGCCAGAAGGAAGGAATGTGCCCGACCATTGAAGTCCTGTAGGAAACCCGATGAAAAAAGAAAACCCCAAGGATTCGTCGCTCGCATTTGGTTGACTTTGATCGCCAGCCACTCCCTGTAGTCGCCTCTTAGCCTTCCAACCCTGAGGATTAAGCGCTTGAGCAATAGCAGAGGAAATGACAGAGTCCAGACGATGATGCCCAGAAGGCCTGCAGCTCCAATGATCCGCGAAAAAAAAGGGAGCTGATCAATCTGAAACCAAAGGTACGTGAGACTCATGGGCATCAGAAACTGTACTTCAAGGCCAAATTGGCGCCGGCCCGGGTATAGCTACTGCCTTGGACAATCACCCCCGCGTCGTAGTAAAGCGAAAATGGCCCTGCGATTTCCTGAAGGCCCCTTAAAAGATAGGTTTGTACCTGATCATTTCGAAACACACCTGGACTGACGATGACCGGTTGTGTCCCGTAACCTAGCATTACACCCACATAATCCTTGTCGTCGTAATACCAGGATGCATCCAAAAGACCGCTAAATTTCACACCCCCTGCACCCTGAAGATCACTCATGTAAAGTGTTCCTGCCAACCGAATCTGATTGAAGTATCCATCGACAGTTACCGTGCCAATTTCGTTATTGATGCTCCGATAACTGGCATGTCGAAATCCAAACTCAATGCCCACAGGCCATCCCGTCTGGTAACGAATGCTGCCTAACATGGACCATTGGGGAATAAAGTGGCCCGTGGGGCTGTCGTAGGTTTCAATCGTACCGACCCAATTATCCAAAAACTTCTGTGTCACGCCGGCGGTGAATGCCGCATCGGTCAGTCCAAACCGATTGAGTTCAGCCACGCGACCGTAAATCGTTTGATCAGGGCCCTTTTTCTTAATACCGGCGAAGCTACTGCTCCAATCCTTGTAGCCATGATTGAGGTATTCATACCCTCCTCCAAGCTCAGCCTCCCACTCTTTACTTTCACTCAGGCTTTCTGGTTCCGCGGAGTAATCCAGACCCGCGACGTAACTCACCAGATTTGCATGTTGTTGGTCGTTCATCACGTTTTTTGCCTTGCGCATCGCGACCTGCAAATCCCTGGAATCCCCCTTCTTTTTCAGCGCCTTCGCCAAGGCTTGGTGGGCATCCAGTCGGTCTGGTGAAATCAACAGGGCCCTTCGATATAGATCCACAGCGGCATTCGTATCACCCGCCCAAAAGCTGACATCGCCCATGCCTAAGAGAAAGTCGGAATTCCAGGGGCAATGAGTCACCAGCTCACTGTATTCCCTCAAGGAATCCTGGTATCGATGGGCCCAACTCAAGCGTTTGGCCTTCTCAAACTTTGCTTCGGTATCCAAATCACAGGTCCTCTGCAACTCGCCATTTTCGAGATGTTGATGAACCTTTAGGTCAAGCTCTTCAGAGGGAAGATCACCGCTTAATCGCACGTCGGAAGCCTGTGTACTGAAGGTCAGTGAACCCAACGCAATTGCGGCATAAAAAAAATGCACTCCTCGCCGGGAAGAATGCACGCCCAATTCAACGTTAAACATACGAAGCTCTCCGTTACAGCATGAGAACAAGTGCTCCGGTTTGATCGCTTGCTCTGGGGATGAATCCTATGGGGAGCATTCGCAATTCCCTATTCGTAAAACCACCTAGCGAGCCAGGGGCGGCAGGAAATCGGGGACAAAATGTCAGAAGCCTCGAAGGCTACAGAGGAAGAAACCCGTGCTTGGGGGGGAACAAAAGTAAATCGTCGCCTGAGGGATGAGGCATGCCCGATTTACTCCTGGTCCGTTGGCCCAAGATAAACGAGGAATCGAAATCCAGTGCCTCCTCCTGGGGAAGGAGAATGCGACACAGGACTAAGACGTTAAGAGGCGTTTGACGGAGCGCGAATGCCAGAGATCAAAGATCTAATCTGATCGAGATTTGCGGGTTTGACCAGATGATGATCAAATCCTGCCGCCTTTGATTTCTCCATGTCGCTCGACTGTCCATAACCACTTAAAGCGATCAGGAGCGGATCCCCCAAACTTTTCATGCTGCGAAGCCGCTCTGCTACCTTATAGCCATCAAGACCAGGCAGACCAATATCAAGAAAGATAACATCTGGAAGGAACTTCACCGCGACCTCAAGTGCCCCTAATCCATCGAAGGCAACCTGCGTCGTAAACCCTTCCAGTTGGAGAAGGAGGGCAAGGCTTTCTGCAGCATCCACATTGTCATCCACAACCAGAATTCGGCGACCAACGCCCGCTGAAGGGATAAGTTTTGGGGTTGGCTCCACCACCTCAAGCCGGGTCGTGTCAGGTAAAGCGGGAATTCGAACGGTGAAACAACTGCCCTTCCCGGGGCCTTCACTGAAGGCATGGACCTTCCCGCCATGAAGCTCTACCAGCCGTCGGACCAGCGATAAACCAATACCCAACCCTCCTTCAGTTCGGGCCAAGGATGTATCGGCCTGGACAAAGAGATCAAAAATAGATTCCATCAAAGCCGGATCGATTCCATTTCCTGTGTCCATAACGCTGAGCATGGCTTGTGCCCCCTCACGAATCAGCGCGACGCTGATTTTGCCGCCCTTAGGCGTGTACTTAATGGCGTTGGTGAGAAGATTCAAAACAATCTGACCTAAGCGTGCCTTGTCCCCTTCGACGATGACGGGAGCTAGGGAGAGGTTCTGGATCAGCTCTTGCTGATGCTTCTTAACCTCGGGCTGAATGTCCATGATGGTTTCCCGGGTAATCCGGGCAAAATCTACGGGCTCCTTTCGGAGCGCGACAGCGCCCCGATTCATTCGCGAGAGATCAAGAAGCTCATCAATCAGCCGGGCCTCCTGCGTCAACTGGCGGTCCATCGTGTCCTGTGAAGCACGAATCTCTGCTTCATTTGCGGTCCCCATTCGCCAGATCTCAAGAGCATTTCGGATCGGCGTCAGTGGATTTCGAAGTTCATGCGCCAACATGGCCATGAACTCATCCTTGCGGCGATCCATCAATCGCAGTTCCTCGAGAGCTTCCTCATGTTCAGAAACATCTTCAATGGCCAGAAGAATTCTCGCCTCCTGGCTCCAGCGAAGACTTTGCGCATTCAATCTCAGCGTGCGAACACCCAGTTTGCTGAACGTCACGCGAATCTCCTTGCCCTCAATACACGTGTGGGATGGCAAGATATCGCCCACTGCCCTTGTCCCAATTCAAAAAAAGGAACGTTTTGGGTTTGTTCGGGGCGCGTCTGAAAAACACGATAGAACGCCCGATTAGCCCGTTGAACCGTCAGGTGGCCATCTATAACCAAAAGGGGCTGATGGACCGTCTCAACGATGGCCTCAGCAAAGTCACGCGCGTGAATAAGTTCATCGTTGAGAAAGTTCAGCTCTCGATTTCGAGATCTCAGTTCGTCATTACTGGACTGGAGCTCTTCTTGCGCCGTTTCCAACTCCTCGTTGGTGCTCTGGAATTCCTCGTTGCTGGAAAGTAACTCTTCTTCAGCCGCTTTGAGCTCCTCCATCGCCGCTTCATGAGAATCCATGAGGTTTCGTACGTAAGATCGTGTGGCCTCAAGATCTTTTGTAAGCCTTCGAATTTCCGAATTCTTTTCCTCTGCCTGTTCTCGGCTAGGAAAAAGCCCCTTCAGCAGCGGCTGAAGAAAGCCCTCAGCGCTGCCTTTGCTTTTTTTATGGGTGGTTTCTGGAACAAAGAACACCCAAAACCATCTCGCCTCCTCATTCCCAAGACCAAAAGGCATGATTTCTGCCGAATAAGGCGACGCTTCATCCCCCTCATCGATCCGAAGTCCCTTGCAAACGGTGGCCTCACCACTCAGCCTTGAGGCTTCAATGGCATTACAAAGATCCACCAAAAGTTCTGGCTTAATCAGTTTTTGGAGGTTATGACTGGGCGGGCCGATGGGGTTCCCAAGAAATGGCGTGGTGTCTCCACGATACTCCAAGATATTGAAATCACTGTCACAGAGAACGCCCGGAGGGACGAATCGCTTCATGGCAATGCGATCGGCTTCCTGAAGGAGACGCTCTGATTCGGGTTGTTCCACGCTATGCATAATCTTTCGGGGGCTGGAAACCTGAGGCAAACGATCCGGATGATCGAGAAGGCCCGTAATACTTCTTCCGGGCAAAAGTTTTTTGGAGAAAATTCTGAGTCGTTTATCAATGGGGCTAAAGAGTTCCGAACTTGCACCCACGGTTTCAGATGGCCCCAGAAGGAGGTATCCGCCCGGTTTGAGGGCATAATGGAAAAGCGTCATCACCTTCTTTTGAAGGGCCGGATCCAGATAAATCAGCAAATTTCGGCAGCTGATGAGATCGATCCTTGAGAAGGGGGGATCATCCACAACATTTTGTCTTGCAAAGACGCAAAGGTCACGAGTCGCTCGACCAATCCGATAACCTCCATTCTTTTTCTCAAAAAAACGTCGCAAGCGGTCTTCTGAGACATGACGGGAAATGGTCTCGGGGTAAATGCCAGCACGTGCAATCTCGATCGCAGACTCACTTAGGTCAGTACCGAAAAGCTGAATATTCGGCTCTTTTTCCTCTGGACCCAGATACTCAAGGGCCGTCATGGCCAGTGTGTAGACCTCCTCCCCGCTGGAGCATCCCGGAACCCAGATACGCACCGGCCGATGGGGCGAAGGGTCTCCAAAAAGGTGCGGAAAGACCAGATGACTTAAGCCTTCAAAAACATCGGGATCTCGAAAAAAATCCGTGACTTGAATCAAGAGCTCTCTGGAAAGGATTTCGGCTTCCTCTCTTGAGGACTTGAGCAGAGTCAGATACTCGCTTAGTCCGCTGATGCCATTGACCGCAAGTCTTCTCGCAAGACGGCGTCGAATTGTGCCTCGCTTGTAGAGGGTGAAATCAACTCCGGTTCGAACCTTAAGCTCGATCAGGACCTTTCGAATGTGGCTGTCATGATCCGATTCGGGACCAAGGTCTGGCGCTTTGGATGTCGCCTCTCGGGAAAAGTAGGGATGTTCGACAAGCCCCATGATTTCCCTGGCAATTTCAGCCGGTGGCAGAACACGGTCCACGGCATCAAGATCAATTGCAGCTTTCGGCATGCCAAAGAATTTGGCGGTTTCCTCATCTTGGGCAAACGTCAGACCGCCCGCGTTTTTGATGGCCTTGAGCCCTGCGGCCCCATCACTACCGGTTCCAGACAAAATAATACCGACTGCATTGTGACCCTCCTCGTCCGCTAAGGATTCAAAAAGACGGTCTATCGGTGTCGGTGGAGACATGGTGGCAACACGGGGTGAAACCACAAGGTGGCCCTCATCTACGGTCATTACGCTGTTGCAGGGAATGACATAGATGACTTTAGGACTGATGATCAATCCATCAGAGGCCTCCTCGACCCGAAGCTTCGTTCGGGAGCTCAAGAGCTCAGTCAGTGCGCTTTTATGGTGCGGGCTGAGATGCTGAACAACAATATAGGCCAGATTTTGTCCAGGATCTAAGGCTTCGATTAAGGAGATCAGCGCTTCAAGTCCGCCTGCCGATGCTCCAACGCCGATCATGGGAAAGGGCATCATGAGGGAAGTCTCCTTGCGGTGGATTGAGCCGTTTTCAATCTTTCTTGAACATGTGATTCAAGACCTTAGGCTGGTAATGACGTAGATCTTTTTTTCGCTAATCTGGATGAACCAAACACTAAGATCGGTTGAGCCAGTGATCCGTCCCATTGCAACGCTAGCACGATTGGCATGGCCGCGGGTAAATAGACCGTGCTTGTCGGTCTTTTTGGCAGACCTCCGCTTGCTCATCGGTAAGATACTTATTCCAGGTCTTGGGCTCGATCGACCCGTTATTACTGAGCACTCTGAACATGCCATCGCGCTGGACTTCGCCAATTAATGACAGTTTCTTTAAGTGGTGATTCGGGCGAAATTGAACGCGTCCTTCGGGCGCATCGAAGAAAACCCTGAGAAGGGCTTCCCTCACTTGATCAGTCTCTGAGGTTTTTGCGGCCTGGACGCCAAGGGCCCAAAGATGAACCATGGTGTACCCCGACTCAGTTGGATCACTGGTCACCCTTTTTTGACCAAACCTAAATTTAAATGCCTTGGTAAATTGCTTAGCGGCTGATGTGTCCAAGGTTTGAAAAAAGCTCCAGCTCGCATAACTACCGACCAGGTTTTCAGCTCCAATCTCGGTGACTTCCTCTTCCGCAATGGAAAAGCTCATCGTGTAGTAGCCATTGGCGGGCGTCAGGTATGCCGTATTCAACGCCTTGAAGAAGGCGACGTTACTGTCCCCATTCAGGGTATTGAGGATGATGCCGCCATGAGGCAACGCCTTATAGATGTCCTTAAGGATTGGGGCCACTAGGGTACTTCCCAGAGGAATCAATGACTCACCAGAGACATTCGCCCCATTTTTTTGTGCGTACCCTCGAATGATCCGATGCGCAGTTCGAGGAAAGACATAATCTGATCCCACCAGAAAGAAGTCCTTTCCCCTGTGATGGATCAACCAATCCAAGGCCGGTTCAATTTGTTGATTTGGCGTCGCCCCGCCATAAAAGATGTTTGGTGAACATTCCTGGCCCTCATACTGAATTGGATAAAACAGAAGACTGTTTCTTTCCTCAAATACGGGCAGCATGGCCTTGCGGCTTGCTGATGTCCATCCGCCAAAAACCACGCTGACATGATCGACATCAATCAGCTTTTGGGCCTTTTCAGCAAAGACCTTTGGATCCGAAGCCCCATCCTCTTCAATCGTTACGATCTTGAGGCGCTTTCCTCCAAGTTGGATTCCGCCATGACGATTAATTTCCTCAATCGCCAAGGCTTCCCCTTCGGCCGCTGTGCCCTCAGAAAAAGCCATCGTTCCACTCCGCGAATGAAGAATCCCCACCTTAAGTTCACCTTGAAATGCGGAAGAGGCCTCAGAGAGACCTTCATCACTGCAGCCCCCAAATGTGAGGGACGCCAGCATCAGGGCTCCGATTGGAGGAATAAGGCGCCTTTTTTCCCTCATGTATTGTCTCATTGAGACCAGACGCTCCAGACCAAAAATGCGATCGCAAACCCCAACAAGAACGTGCTGGTAAGGCCAACGCGAAAACCATTCCATTTCAGGGCCCTCAAGCTCTCATGGTTCATGTGGTGCGAATGTGTACAAAGCACGAATACGGTGGCAATGAAGGTATATATCAGAACGACAATGTGAATCTTATCGACCAAGGTGACGTATTCGACAGCCCCCAGATCAGAGGAAGCACTTTGCATACTGAGGACATCGGCAAAGACCGATGCCGTCAAAAGCCCAAGACGCGATTGGGCATCGAGGCGAACAAAGAATGCAGGGACCGCAAGTCCGGCTGCTACAAATGCCGCAATGGTCAACTTCCAGAAAGCCGCGTAGTTCGTGCGCTTGAGCGTAATGGAGACATCCGCAGCGGCATAGGTGATTTCCGGATCCCTCTGGGCTCTGGGGTCACCAAAACTCGAACGATAAGTGGTCTTACCGGCATAAAGGGATGCCCCCTCGATATCCCACCCCGGAATCTTGAGATTGGAATCCACAATGGAGGTGACGCCGTCATCAATGAATCTGAGTTTCGAATAATCCCTTCCAGCCTCTACTAGCTGAATCGCCAAGGTTTGACCATCAAAGGGAAAATCACTCATATCCCAAGGATGCCTGAAACTCCCCCGAATCTTGCGCGCGATCCAGAATCCCCGATCGGTCTTTTCCTTAAGAGTCTGAGACTCCTTGATCTCAATTGCATTGGGAAAGCTCAGTTCCTCGATCGGATTGATCGCTGGATTCTGGGTCAGCGTCCATAGCCAGAACGTTGCATCGAAACGTTTAGCCTGTCGGTCAAAATCACCCACATCGGTAATCAGTGCACCGAGAGGGGCATACTCAATGGCTCGTTTTTTTTGATCTGGGTTTTCCGCCCGGCAGGGAGTCCAGATACACCAAAGGATAAAAATAAAAACCCAAAACGCTCTGACCATGTGCTATCGATATAGGAGGACTTGGAACTCCGGCCCATTATTACCCATGATGGATCCTAGAGACCAAAACCTTGGGGTGTGAACCGAATTCCGCCGATGGCCTGCGGCTCCCTATTCAAGAATGAGAGGTATTGAATTGAATAAGCATCGATGGCTACTTGTCTGGATGGCCGCGTTTTTTATCAACTTTTTGAGTCACGAGCTATTTGAACTCAATACCAGCTTAAGCCTGGATCTCAAGTCCATCATTCTGAATGCCCTGACACGAGAGGAAGTGACGGACCTCAGCAAAGCAAGGGAATATCGGCTTCGGCTCTACTGGGAAGCCAGTATTCTGGGATCTCTCGTCGCCTATCTCGCGGCATGCATCTGGGGCATTCGAACGTATCTCCAGTGCGTCGGGGTAACTATGCGGCATCCAATCATACTGGTCGGTGTCGGGACAATTGCCTCTGAACTTTTTAGGATTGGAACCTCCGGAGAAGATTCAGCCAGCTTCAATACGATTTTCTCAACGACTTTTGAGGCATTAGAACACTCACCCTATGTCACGCCGGACTTTATGGCCGAGGTCACCTTTTTGATCAAACTCATCAATGTGCTTGCCATCTCCTCCCCTAGCTTTCTGTTGATGGGTATTTCTGCGGCCCTGACAGTACCCGACGGCGAAAAAAGATCTTCGTTGGATCTCCTTATCGAAAGGGATAGCGCGATTGATCAGAGTGTCCTCATCGGATCAGTCATGATGCTGATGGGTCTGGTTCACATGGGGTGTTGGATGGACTGGCCCGTGGGAATCTGGTCGAATTCAGACCTTAAAACCACTGTCATGGCCCTGACCGCTTCCGTATATGAGTATTGGGGTATTTCCTTCAGCGTCATGTTGCTGCTGGTCTATGGTGGGGCCAAGTGGACATGGAAAATGAATGTGACGGACATCCTGAGCATCAATCACCCCAACGTTGATCCCCAACTGTTCATAACAGACCATGACCTAGGGTTCCGGATTCGACGACACCTGCCGCATGCCTTGGCCATTGTTCTTCCTTTTCTCTCCAGCCTGACCGGCTCAGGATCCAATATCTTCGCCATGCACTGAACCAAATACTCACATTGAACGCAGGCCAGACCCTTGAGTAAAAGCAATCAGCCCGGTATCCCCAGAAGCATCTGGATGCTGGGATTCGTCAGCCTCTTGATGGATGTCTCCTCAGAGATGATCCATAGCCTCCTGCCTCTTTTCATGGTGGGCACCCTTGGCACCAGCGCTCTTCTCGTAGGCCTTCTTGAAGGGCTTGCGGAATCCACCGCACTGATCGTCAAGATTTTCTCAGGGGCTTTGAGTGATTATCTTGGAAAGAGGAAAGGGCTGGCCGTTTTGGGCTATGGCCTAGGTGCAATGAGCAAACCCCTTTTTGCGTTGGCACCGGGAATGGGCTTTATCCTTGGCGCACGGCTGATCGATCGCATCGGTAAAGGCATTCGCGGGGCTCCACGGGATGCACTCATTGCCGACATTGCCCCCCCCTCCCTCAGAGGTGCTGCATTCGGACTGCGTCAATCGTTGGACACGGTTGGAGCATTCTTGGGACCCCTGATTGCAGTCGGTCTGATGTTGGTCTGGAATAATGATTTTCGGGCCGTCTTTTGGGCTGCGGTCATTCCAGGGGTTTTAGCCGTTGGGCTGCTCATCCTGGGGGTCAAGGAGCCCCAGCGTCATCGGGATGAAAAACGATCCAACCCGATCCGGCGAGAAAATCTGGTACGCCTGAGCCCTGGTTACTGGTGGGTTGTCTTGATAGGGACCGTGTTCACCTTGGCCAGGTTCAGCGAAGCCTTCCTGGTCCTTAGGGCAGAACAAGAAGGCGTGCCTGTTGCGCTCGTGCCTTTGGTCATGGTCGCGATGAATCTGGTTTACGCAGTCACTGCCTATCCCTTCGGGAAGCTCTCTGATCGAGTAAGCCATCAGCGCTTACTGGCCATTGGTCTCTCCGTATTGATAGCTGCCGACATAATCTTGGCTGCAGGGACCCACTGGAGCACGCTGCTTGCAGGTGTCGGCCTGTGGGGCATTCATATGGGCATCACCCAAGGCCTATTGGCCACCATGATTGCCGATCATGCACCTCAAGATCTTCGCGGCACAGCATTCGGTCTTTTTAATCTCATCACAGGTCTCGCCATGTTGATTGCCAGTGGGTTAGCCGGCTATTTCTGGGATCAATGGGGCTCCTCCAGCACATTTTATCTGGGTGCAACCTTTTCAAGCCTGGCACTACTGGGGCTCCTGAAGGATGCCAGCGGGGGGCTTCGAAAAACACCCGATGTCGATCACTCCTGAATCCCATCCGACATCCTAACGAGAGCGGGCTTAGCCCGATTGGATTGGGGAAGTGGTGACTCCATCATTGTATTAGAATATTCTAATAGCTCCGAGACTGAGTGATCAGGAGTTCTGATGATGGAAAAACCTGAAAAGAAACCAAAAACAAAATCCATGATGATTGCGACGGGACTGGCTTTCTCATCGCTCATTCTCGTACCCGCGATAGCCGTAGGCATGGGCATGAGCTCCACACTCACAGGCGCGCTTCGCATTGCCCTGATGCGGGCCTCCTTCAGGATCCTCTCCCCCAAGCCCAAACCCGGGGAAGACGCTGTTGCGACCGACATTTGCTGTCATTAGAACTACAGTTTCTCTTGCCACCAGGAAGAGCCCGCGACTACCATCACTAAGACCGCTCCCGTGCGGATAAAAAAATAATGAACGCTTCACGAGGTAAACCCACCATGAAAGGTCACAAAACTTTAATGCGTCGACTCCACCCGATGGTCAGCGCTCTCACCCTGGGTCTCCTTGCGGAGCTATCCATGACGGCCATCGCACCGGTGGCTGCTGATGAAACCTGTGCCTCCCCTTACATGAAGAAGATCACAGGTCAGGAAGACTTTGTCTATGTTTGGACGCTGGGTGTGGAAGGATTGGGTGACGGCCAAGACAAGTTAGTGACTGTGGATGTGAACCCCAAATCCAAACAATTTGGAAAAGTGGTCCAGGCCCTATCCGTTGGAGGCCGAAATGAGGCGCATCACTCTGACTTCACCGATGATCGGGCATTCCTCTGGGCGGGGGGTCTCGATACCTCCAAGATCTTCGTCTTTGATGTCAAAACGGATCCATCCAAACCCAAACTGGTCCGTACCATCAATGATTTTGTCGCCAAAAGTGGCGGGGTCGTAGGGCCGCACACCATTTATGCCCTTCCTGGACGAATGATCATTACGGGTCTCTCGAATAACAAGGACCACGGCGGTCGTACCGCACTCGTCGAGTACACCAATGAAGGTGAGTACATTGCCACCTATTGGATCCCTACCGATGCAGACCTCCGGGGAGCAATCAAAACCGGCCAGTTTGCTGATGGCTACAACTACGACGTCAGGGCTCTGCCACGCAAGAACCTTCTCGTGACTTCAAGCTTCACCGGTTGGAACAACTACATGATGGACTTTGGGAAGCTTTTAACTGATGCCGAGGCCATGAAGCATTTCGGCAATACGGTGGTGACCTGGGATCTTCACACCAAGGCGCCGAAGAAAGTTTTCGATGTCCCTGGTGCCCCCCTTGAAATCCGGTGTGCTTGGGGCGAGACCCATAATTACTGTTTCACCAGTACCGCCCTGACCTCCCAGATTTGGCTTATCCACGAAGACGACAAGGGTGAATGGCAGGCGAAATCTGTCGCTAACATCGGCGATCCCGCCAAGGTCCCTCTGCCCGTGGATATTTCAATATCCAGTGATGATCAACGCCTTTGGGTCAACACCTTCTCAGATGGCAACACGCGACTGTTCGATATCAGCAATCCCGAAAAACCCGTGCAGATCTACGAGAAGCACATCGGGGCACAGGTCAATATGGTCTCCTCTAGCTGGGACGGTAAACGCCTCTATTACACCTCTTCGCTTCTCGCAAACTGGGACAAAAAAGGGGCTGATAACGAACAGTTTCTGAAACTTTTTGCCTGGGATGGAAAGGAGCTGAAACAAACGTTTGCCATCGACTTCACTGCCGCAAAGCTTGGCCGCCCGCATCAGATGCGTTTTGGGGCCCACGCGCTCTATACCAATGTGGCAGGAAAAGCGCATGGCGCTCAGATCGCCCAAAACCCCTAGGAGCAGATTGACTGGAGGTTCGCCGTTCCTGGCGGGCCTCCTCCTCATCCTCGCAACGCTTACCGCATCGGGTGAGACAGCAGAGCCCATTCGTGAGCCAACCGAACCCTTGGCTCCCGGCTATCAGCCACTGAAGTTCAAGACACCGGAGCCTGGAAGCTATTCACTCTCCGATCTTGGCCCGGCCGCTGATGCCGAACTCGTCGAATCCACCGGCTCCAAGGTCAATCTGCACGCCCTGTTGCGGAATAAGATCACCGTAATTAGTTTCATCTATGCCAGCTGCAGTGAAGTCAATGGCTGCCCCCTTGCCACCTCCGTTCTTCATCGAACGCTAGCTTTACTGAAGAAAAATCCCAAGATTCAGGATCAGGTTCGGTTCCTCACGATTAGCTTTGATCCCGCCCATGACACCCCGAGCGTGATGGCAAGGTATGGCCAGGCTTTCATCAAGGAAGGTTCCGACTGGCATTTTCTGACGGCCTCATCGCTACAAACCGTTGATAAATTGCTCTCCGCGTATCAGCAGTCGATCATGCCTGAGGTCAATGTGCGGGGGAATAAAACCGGGGCGATCAGTCATGTGCTTCGAGTGATCTTGGTCGATTCCAAGCTCAGAATTCGTAACATTTATACCCCTTCGGTGCTGCACTCAGAGCTTCTTCTGGCCGACATCCAGACACTGAGCTTGGATGCAGGTAAGCTCCCTCTGTCCCCTTCAGATAGAACGGCCGTCAGCCAGTCTGCCAACCCCAAAGTGGGCCCCGGAGATGATAAGTCGCATTACGACCGCTCTGACTATCAGACCCAAAGTGCCTCTCTGGCTCAGCGCAAAGGGTCATCCCAGGATCTAATTCACCTTCAATCCGACTTTTCGCTGGGTCTCCCCAAAGACCCATATGAAGCCAATTCCCCGCTGACCGAGGACAAAGTGGCATTGGGGAGGAAGCTCTTCTTCGACCGGCGCCTTTCACTCAATGGAACCTTTTCCTGCGCCATGTGCCACATTCCTGAACAGGGATTCACCAGCCAAGAACAGTCAACGGCGATCGGCGTTGAAGGTCGGACGGTACGTCGAAATGCACCGACGATTCTGAATTCCGGGCGACTCCAACGTCTATTTCATGACGGTCGGGAAGATCGCCTCGAAAATCAGGTCTGGGGACCATTTCTGGCTGCTAACGAAATGGGCAATCCCGCCGTGGGTCAGGTCATTGAGAAGATCCGGGAGGCCCCTGATTACCAGGGACTTTTTGAACGTGCCTTCGGCAAGGGTCCCACGATGGACACCATCGGCGAAGCACTCGCCCAGTATGAAAGAACCCTGGTTGCAGGCAACTCGCCGTTCGACCAATGGCACTTCGGCGGACAAAAGACCGCTATCAGCCCGGAGGCCCAAAGAGGTTATGCGCTTTTCACCGGAAAAGCCCATTGCAGCCAATGCCATACGCTAGAGAACACCCAAGCCCTGCTCACCGATGAGCGTTTCCATAACACAGGCATCGGATACCAGGACACCATGGGCTCTCAAGGGGAAAAAACCCATGTCCAGCTTGCTCCTGGGGTCTGGACTGAGTTGGATGCCGCGACAATCGCAACGGTGAGCGAGAGGAAACCTGCAGATCTTGGACGCTATGAAGTGACGCAAGACCCATCGGATCGCTGGAAATACAGAACCCCAGGCCTACGAAATGTGGCCCTGACAGCCCCCTACATGCACAACGGCTCGCTTAAAACGCTGGAAGAGGTCATTCGTTTCTATCAGCGAGGGGGCATTCAGAATCCGGGTCTGGATCCTCTGATAAAGCCCATAGCGCTGACCTCTTCCGAGGTCAGTTTCTTGATTGCCTTTCTAGAATCCCTGACCGGCTCAAAAATCAGCCCATTGGTAGAGGATGCCTGGGCTGCACCTATCGGTGATCCGACGACTAAATCACACTCAATTGCCCCCAATTGACCCTGCCTTCGTCTCAAGAGAACTCAATCATCAAAGACCAGAGAATTACGCGCCGCCCAATTCGGGGCCTTGCTGATCGACTCTTCTATCCCACTCTTTTCGGCCCCATCCAAAAAAGACAGATGTGAGTTCATGTACTGGTTCAAAACTTCAAACGCTGTCGAGGGAATTCGCAAGTCGCCTGAATAGGGATTCCCGAACATGAGGACCAGATAAAGGTTGATGGCAACCATGAAGGAAACCATCGCAGTCATCAGCAACTGCAGAGTCCCGATAGCAATCGTGAAGAAATAAGTAAAGACGATGGTCACTCCCGCGCCAGCGAGAAGCGTAAACCATTCAAGAGCTGGAATGCCGATTCCGATCTTTTCAATCCGTTCGCGTCGGGCGCTCCATGCCATCAGGGTTTCATTGATTAGAATTGGCAGGATGACACGCTGATTTTCAGATCGAGGCTCGATCTGCTTCACCCTGTCCAAAATCCCCCACATAGTAGTTCGGGCTTTGGGTGAAAAAGCATTCTGGTCCATAAGCGTCCACTCGTTCTGAACCACTTCTTTCACGTACTCCGCAGCTAATGACTTGATCTCCTCCTTCCCATTGCCCGGAAATTGGTCGGCAAGGGAATAGACCGCGAGGATTGCCTTGGCCTCATCTTTTACAGCCAGCGAGGCAGCCTGAAAGTTCGATATGGCATCAAAAATGACCAACCCCAGAATGACGGCATA
>CAYQOJ010000005.1:40668-53716 GCA_964419105.1 uncultured Methylococcus sp. | reverse complement strand
TCATGCCATGGCATGGCCTCATGGTTGGGTTTGGTAGTCTTCGAAGTAGCAGGAATGGAGCTCCCCGTTAAAAACCTCGTACGTTTCCACATCGCCCTCAAAAATAGGCCCCTCTTGGCTCCTGGCGGTGACAGTCACCAGCTTCCCAAGGCGCGCTACGCTGATCACGAAGCCGTGGCCGGTGGTGTACAGGACGTGCGACCGTTCGCCAGCGGGGAGAAAGCCGCCCCAGAGGTACCGCGGCCGGGTGCCGAAGAGGGTGTCTGCGGCCCTGAACAGCCCAACGTGGATGGATTCGCGCCTGGTGATCGAAGCGGAAAGCGCGATGCTGTGGTCCTCGAGCAGCGGCTCCGGATGCACTTGGACGGTCATGACGACCACGAGCCGGCTGATTTCCTCCACGATATCCCGGCCCAGCAACTCCTCCACGGCGTCCCTGAACGCGGCGAGCTTGCGGTTCCGGCGGGCGACGACGAGGGTGGACATTTTGGGGAATGTGTAGTTGTAGTACTAAGACTCTAGGATTTATATAGGGAATTAACCAGATGTATTTGATCTTTTTCGTTGCTCCAATTTTTTCCTGATGGCTTCCATGTTGCTGGCTTGATTCAAACGATTGGAACTTGCACTCCTGTGATAGGGAAGCATTGGTGGTACAGACGGGGGTGGTGGTCTGCTGGTCTCAGCAACTTGGATGATTACAGGTTTACTTAGAGAGGATTTAGCATCGTTGGAACCAGCAGCTGGGGTGTTTTGCTGGACAGCAGCTGGTAATAATGATGATGCTTTTGGGATCTCCTGAGCAGCAGCTGGCGGTGGTTGTGATTTGTTGGTGTTAACAGCAGTTGGTCCAGGAGAAATCGTGGCAGGTGGAAGAGGCTGGGCTGCTGAAGGAGGGGGTGTTAGTCTGGACCCTTCTCCTCTGGGTGTTGCTTGAGGAGGAGCGTGGGGAAGAGGGGGTGCTGAAGGAGGTTGCTCAAAGTGTTGTTGTTGTTGCACAGGAACTACTACTGCTGTTGCCACATCATTGTACTGATGATGATCATCAGAACCAGCAGCAGGACTCTGCACCCTCCTCTTCCTCCTGCAGCAGCAGCAATAACACACGACGCACGCCACGAATCCGAGCACCGTGAGCGCCCATCCGACGAGCAAATACTGTGCGACGAACGGCGGGAGCTCCAGGTAGGTGGTGGTGAGCCACACATGGACGTCGGCTGCTGCTGCCTCGCCGATTTCGACGCTCTCGATGCCCGTGGTGCCCAGGCCCCGAATCAGAGCCTCGTGCGGGAGACTGAAGCGGATGATGGCGGAGGCGGTCTTCTCGTCCTCGACCTCAACCGACGACCGGACGCGCGTGACGTGCAGGAGCTGGAAGTTGTAGAACCCTTTTGCATTCTCAGCAAACAGTCGCTTGCCCTGCACCCCCGTGATGGTGTCGGATTCTACGGAGTGCAGCGTCAGGGAGGTGGCGTTGGTGAGCGTGAGGACCAGGGAGGAAAAGGCTTTGGCCGAGAAGCTCGACGAGTCCATGAGGAGCAGGGTGCTGAAGATAACTGAGGTGTACGATGGTTGTGGAAAAAAGGAAATGAATAATAATAATAATAATAACCTTGCTTTTAAAAAGAATTTCTGCATCGTCATAGCGCACGGGAGAGAGCATCATATAAACACTTACTGCGCGGAAAATGCTCCGCTGCGTGTGTTACTGGCTGATGTATTTCAACCGGTTTCTCTACCTCGAGGAGTATGTCCTGCTAGCAGTGTATGTTACAGTCTTTGCCACATTATCATCATCATACGCCCTGCACCCCACCTGTCTCTTGCTTTCACTCATCGCACTCATCGCCGCCTTCCTCCTCCTCTCCCCGCGCTCCCCCTGGCTGCGGTGGATGGACCAGCAGCAGCGACCGCTCACAGAGCCGCCCGACGTCGCGAGGCCAAACACGGTCCCGTCCTTCTACATGCATGATGAAGGGCTGCTCGACTCTGCCGGCCGCAGGGTGTTCCTCAGGGGCGTGAATGTGAGCGGTAAGCTGCCGCTGGGACACACCACGTGGAATCAGCCACAGTGCAAGAAGGGGTCGTTCATATACAGAGGAAAGAATACATTCTGTATTAACAGCATTCCATCTTGCTGACACGCAATCGGGATGCAGTCTGAACAGTCGAGCTCCCACAGAGACCGTCAGAAATCCAGGGTGATCAGCGCCAGCAGTGCCACTGCGCGGAAGAGGATAGCTTCGTATGTACTACTGGTGTGAGGTGAAGTTCCTGCCCACTAAGTGAAACATTTCAACGGAAATAATCTCTTTCACATCTTAGTTGTTTAAAAATTATAATACAATAAACGTTTCCACATCCTCATGTACATCTACAGTTGCAACGATTTTATAATTACTTTTTAACAACACGTGTATAAATTCAATCTTCTTCTTCTCACCAACCAAACACATCCAAGCTCCACACCATGGCCATGATGGCATCATCACCTTACGAGAAGCATGTCACCATGGTCATCGGCTGCATGTCCACCTGTGCATTTGCAATCATTGCAATGGGGGTTGTTGAATTCAGCCTCTTCATGCTGATTGCAGCTGCAGAACACGTGAAGCCTGCCTGCCCCTACTCCCTGCTCTTTCATGCTTGCTTTGCAGTGGTGACGTGCCTCCTTGTTAATGTTGCTCTCGGTCTCATGAAGCAATTCGCTTCTGCTGATGCAATGACCTCAAAGCTTCTTGCACCCGATATTGCAGCCACAGTAGTGATTCCTGAAACCCAAACAGCTGTAAAGTTTGTGAAGCACGACAACTCAAAGCTGGACGACATTGTCAAACTTGTGCTTGCCCTCAAGAAATCCCACCAAGAAACCACTTCTCATAAGGAAAAGAAGGACCCCTCCCTTCTTACGGCCAACGACTCTGCCACCATCACCGCCAGTACGACCACTCCTGAACCGGCGATCACCAAGCCCCCCAGCCCCCCTCCGTCAGAGTGCTCGCAGGCGGATACGGAGATATGCAAGGCTGCTAAGGAGTGAGGCGCGTGCTAAACGCTATGTGATGACTTTTGTTATTATTAAACTATTCGCGTGCAATCCCGTACTCCTGGGGGTCCTTTCCATACACTGCACACTCCAAGCGCACGAGGTCGTCGCTGAGCATAAAAGGCCACACAGACACTGCAGCTATGTAAATGGATCAATCTCTGTTATACTATCTTCCATTTGTATCATTACTGTGTTGGGTGCTGCCATATTCCGGGCGATAAAAGGTTATTTTCCAGAATTTGTGAACGAATTCATTGATAAGATTAATAGACATTAAATTTAAATCCATCAACAAGTGATCCGGATGTCACACGGGTGTCTATGGGCCAAGGAAAACATAGATTTAGTACTAACAGTTGAACACACTACGCAATGATTTTTTTTTGAACTTGCTTCTGAACCACCTGTGTCCACCCCTTTTTCCACATTGTTTTCTGACTCTGCCTCTTTTATCATGGGCCAGACGCGCAAGTACATTTCCAGTTCCCACGCTCCATCCAGCGTCATCCCCACACACGAGGCAAAAAGAAACGTAAGCGCTATGGTCACGTGAAAAAATGCATGGAGCACAAACAGAGCAGGAAAGCTCCTGCAGGCATACGAATTCACAGACCACATGGCCAGATTGAGGATAATCCAAATCCATACCCAGCCTATGAGTCTTCGCTGGCGACCCTTTGTTATGCAGACAGCGCAGATCAGAATCAACCCCAATGGCAGGAGCATGAATAAGTTCATATACGTCTCATACATGTTCTGCAGATTGCCTATTTTGATTTCTCTGCCACTATCTTTCAGTTCCAGTGTCATGAATTCGTACGTAGCAGAGTCCACTGCCAGTACTAATCCACTCATGTAGACATAAAGCAAGAAGATACTGCACATGAACAGATACTTGCCTATTCTGCTACTGGTGTGAAAAAGCTTGACAAAATACAGGATAAAGATATTCGTGCACATTAAAATCATAGTGAATCGATCTGCCATACGGAAATTGAAGGGACCTACATTGGATTGGTCGTCTATCAAATGAAAAATAGCAGTTCCTATTCCGACGACCGCAAGCGATGTTTTGCACATGGTGAATAATAATAGACCAGTGGAATTATTATTATTATTGTCATAATATTGTTTTGCCCCTGAATCAGCCGGCGAATCAATAATGTTTTTCGTAAAAAGCGCCATAATAACCATGAGAATTCCCGTGGATGCACAGATAGGATTAGTGAACGGCGATTTCCTCTCCCAGAAAGCTTTCTCGCAGAAAGGATCGTACACGAAATCCAGGTCTTTAAGTGTAGTAATACCATACATCTTAGACTATTAGATCCAAGCAAAATATATATATTATAGCATGCATACACACATCTCACGCAAGGTTAAGCATATACAGAGGAAAGAATACATTCTGTATTAACAGCATTCCATCCTGCTGACACGCAATCGGGATGCAGTCTGAACAGTCGAGCTCCCACAGAGACCGTCAGAAATCCAGGGTGATCAGCGCCAGCAGTGCCACTGCGCGGAAGAGGATAGCTTCGTATGTACTACTGGTGTGAGGTGAAGTTCCTGCCCACTAAGTGAAACATTTCAACGGAAATAATCTCTTTCACATCTTAGTTGTTTAAAAATTATAATACAATAAACGTTTCCACATCCTCATGTACATCTACAGTTGCAACGATTTTATAATTACTTTTTAACAACACGTGTATAAATTCAATCTTCTTCTTCTCACCAACCAAACACATCCAAGCTCCACACCATGGCCATGATGGCATCATCACCTTACGAGAAGCATGTCACCATGGTCATCGGCTGCATGTCCACCTGTGCATTTGCAATCATTGCAATGGGGGTTGTTGAATTCAGCCTCTTCATGCTGATTGCAGCTGCAGAACACGTGAAGCCTGCCTGCCCCTACTCCCTGCTCTTTCATGCTTGCTTTGCAGTGGTGACGTGCCTCCTTGTTAATGTTGCTCTCGGTCTCATGAAGCAATTCGCTTCTGCTGATGCAATGACCTCAAAGCTTCTTGCACCCGATATTGCAGCCACAGTAGTGATTCCTGAAACCCAAACAGCTGTAAAGTTTGTGAAGCACGACAACTCAAAGCTGGACGACATTGTCAAACTTGTGCTTGCCCTCAAGAAATCCCACCAAGAAACCACTTCTCATAAGGAAAAGAAGGACCCCTCCCTTCTTACGGCCAACGACTCTGCCACCATCACCGCCAGTACGACCACTCCTGAACCGGCGATCACCAAGCCCCCCAGCCCCCCTCCGTCAGAGTGCTCGCAGGCGGATACGGAGATATGCAAGGCTGCTAAGGAGTGAGGCGCGTGCTAAACGCTATGTGATGACTTTTGTTATTATTAAACTATTCGCGTGCAATCCCGTACTCCTGGGGGTCCTTTCCATACACTGCACACTCCAAGCGCACGAGGTCGTCGCTGAGCATAAAAGGCCACACAGACACTGCAGCTATTGTGTTGAATGTGATTCGCCCCACAGCGTCCGTTAGAAGCATGTCTTTGGTCTCGAACGAACGGGTCCTCTCGTTAAAGTATCGCTTCTTCGCTTTAAAATCGTACGTCATCGAACGAACAAACCCGTACAGCATCGTGCCGCTCACGTAAAACGCCAGATTCTTCGCAATGTGATTTACAGTAGTGCCGTGGGACATGGGGTGCCTAGGTAACACTGAGCAGCCAGTAAAAGCCTTCTTTGAGCCTTTTTTACATGTATCCCCTCACGCGCCGCTGCTCAACTGCCTCTGCAGCGCTGACAGCGACCGGCCGTCGGGCAGGATCGACACCCCGCTGTTGCGGACGGTCGCGCTGCGGCTCATGGCGCGCAATTCGGCGTCGCGTGCCTCCTCGAAGTCGCTGAGCGCCCGGAGCAGGTCTGCCTCGCTGGTGTCGAGCTCCAGCATAGCGGCGTCGACGATGATGGAGAACTCGGCCCTCTGCTCGTCGGTGTCGGCCTTCTCAAGCAACGCTTGGATCACCTGGCGCGTGACGCCAACTTCCAGGACCGCATCGGCAGGGTTCCCCGCGCGGAGCAGCGCGACAATCTTCTCGGAGAGCTCGCCCTGGAGCTGGTTCACGGCCTCCTGCGCGCACACCATGTCGAAAGCAGGGGAGTCCTCGCGCGGGAGGGAGATCCGAGTCTCGAGGCAGCGGTCGTCGATCGCCAAGCGAGCACGGAGTGTGAAGGAAAGCTGCGGCACCTTAAAGCCAACAACCAAGGGGGTCTCGCACACCCTTAGAATCACGTCCCTGCTGACCATGGCGCGGGCAACCCCCTCCGTATCGATGGCTTCCACAACGAGCCTGACGTTGTCGTCGACCATTTCCATCATCAGAGCCCACATGCAGCCGATGAGCTTGGCGATGTTGTTCTCCTTGATGCACTGAAACGTGCCCCTGCATGCCGTGCGAGCCAGCGTATCCAGCAGCGGGGCGTCGGCGTCGGCGCAGATCCCAACGCAGTGAAAAGTCAGGCGCTTGAGGGACTTGAGTTTGTCGAGGAACGGTGTAGTAGCGTCATTCTCCAGCTTGGTCTGAAGAAACGAAGTATCCACTCCGTCGGTGAAGAAGACAATGTGCACACTCTTGTTGTTGCCCAGGGAGCGGTCCTCGGCGACGTTCAGCGCCAACTCGATGGCCTTGCACATGTTGGTCCCTCCCCTGGGCTTGATATCCATGCAGAGCTGGCGCAGCCTCTCCTCGTTCGGCACGGGCGCAGGGCCCCACACGATGCTGGCCTCGTCGCTGAAGCGGATGACGGTGAGCTCGACGTTCATCGACGCAAACTGGCCTGACAGCTCACCCAGGCGCATGATGCCAGCACGGAGATCATCAATCCGGCTTCCGCTCTCCATGGACCCGCTGGCGTCGGCGATGACAACGAGCGAGATGGTGTCGTCCTTCGTGGGTGGCGCGGTGAGGTTCGGCGTGGTTATGCGCACACATCCGACAGTGGGGGAGTAAGGGACCAGGGTGTGGAGGCGGACGTCGAAGGCTGTTTCGGTGACCATGGTGCGGGAGCGTTTGGAGGAGGAGGAGGAGGAGGAAGTGGAGGAGGAGGAGGTACTAGTGTTGTTGCAGTCAGTAATAGTAGTAGTCATCGGCATTGTTGCTGTGGTTGTTGTGGATGGAAGCGAAACAGATTTTTTTATAGGGAAGTTTAATAATTATTAAAACAACCAAAAGGATTTGAATTGATTTGGTTGGGACGCTCTTCTTTTCAGTAAGAAAAAAAATATTATTATTATTTGTTTTAAATTTTAATTTTTCAAAAAAAATCACTGCCTCTTCACCACATAGGACTTCAGCAGCGAATAAATCACAGCCCACCCCTCATCTATATCCTCCAGCGACCGCGCGCCTGTGAGGACAACTTTTCCCGAGAAGAACATGAGCGCAACGACTTTAAGATTAGGGTATCTGAATATAAGCCCCGGAAAAATGTGCGACTGGTACGTGGAGTAGATGTGATACCGCTCGTACAGCGCCTCTATGTTGAGAATCTCACCGTCGCCGACGTCCAGCTCACAGTGGCTGACCACGTTCTGTATCTCGAACCCCGTCACCGAGAAGCGCTGCCCGGTGCACACCCTTCGCAGCAGCGCGCGGACGTGGTAGGCGGAGAGGAGCGCCTCGGAGGCGGACTTGGACCCCGTGATGACGAGCTTACCGCTGGTGAAGAGGAGGATCGTGCAGTTGGGGCGCATAAGGCGGAGGGTGACCGCTGCGAATTTCTTGCGGTTGAACGATGAGAACCGAAAAATCTGGTTGAGCCGGTCGAGCTGAAGGGGCGCGGAGGTCTGTATCTGGGCGGTCGCGACTATGTTATGGACGAAGGGGATCGGTTTGCGTGGAGTTGGTGTAGTAGTAGTAGTAGTAGTTGTATCAGTACTTTCCATGATCGTATGATTTTGTACAGGGGAATGGATATTTATATTTTGAGTAAGCCGTGAAAATAATAAAAATAATATATCAGATGTACGTCAGCTGCGGTAAGGGTGTAATCATACAAAAGCATGGAAGAGCTACATCATTTGAATGCAAACAGAAAAAAAGAATGAGAATTCCACATTCACAGAAGATGACTGCAAAATGGTAACAGGCATAGTTGCGTTAGTAGTATTCATTGTGACTGCTTTATACCTCTCCAAACAGCAGGAAGTCGGTGAACTTTGTGGTAATGCATTATGGGTTATGACACTAATAAGCTTATGTCTGCACATAATTGCGTTATGTATTTTTATGTTTGGTCCTTTATGCCTGGCTGAAAAGTTCATCGCAGAAGTATCAAGCGCATTTATCATTTTTTTGTTATTAGTTGCTGAAGCCGTTGTGTTTTACATGGAAATCAACAAAACCGACTGCATGAAATTAATCATGAACGGATCCAATTCAAGCACATACCATGCGTTGTTGATGGCAGCCACTGGTTTTTTTATATTTGTGGATGTGATTTCATGCTTTGCTATGATTATAACCTATGCCTGCAATAAAACCCAGAGGTAGGTCTTTCACTACCTAGTAGTAGTAGTAGTAGTAGTATGTATCATATAACATTGTCAGGGTGAAATCTATTCATACTATGCAGTGTCTGGTAGATGATGAACTTGTTTTTAGATTAATCATTTTTATCCTAACCCTTACAGCACTGGGACTGGAGCCTGTTTTTACAGTCTCATTTATGATTGCATACAGGTGTTTGGTATAACTGGCCATTCTCTTGCCAGACCTCATTCATTTATTTTTCCATTGTCCCTGCGTCAACTGGTAAACTGAAATCCCATATAACGCAGTCCCAGAAGCATGAACACCTCAAAGCATACCAAGAGCATGAATCCAGACACTGAATCCCCTGCCGCATCGTCTGTTACCTCATCATCGTAGTACTCAACGGGCATGACTGCAACGGAAGCTCTGCTGGTGGACCACAGAAAAATAAAAAGAAAAACAATCAAGCCAAAAACATTGCATAATAAATGCACATCAAAACCCCTAGTTCAAAAAACAGCAAAAAAACAAAATATGACGAGGCCTCATTGCCGCCGTTGGCCATAATTAGCTCAATATCATCCTCATCAAAGAAAACAACTTCAGGCTCCGTCATCCAAGACGACTACTACTGCTACTACTACAACACCACGTGTCCTTGCCGCGTGTCTTGAGAAGAGGAGAATCATCATCATCATCATAATAATATGCCACCTGTTCGCCAGAACCACCACAACCAACAACAACATGCAGCACTTCTGCCTCCTGTGCGGGGATACTGCGCACCCTACCACCGCGCCTCACCCCAGCGACCGCGTCAAGGCCCTGATCTCGCAGCGCGCGTGTCCTGGGCCCATAGCCTACCCGGCTACCATGGCGTGGGAGGGCGAGAGCATGAACGTGTGCAAGGCGTGCTACCAGCAGCTGTGGCGGATGAAGCGGGGCAAGACGCAGATGCTGCCTTTGGATGCGGTGATTCTTCAGATGATGATGCCCGGGTTGCCGCGGCGGCAGGATACGCGGACCAAGATGCGGATCCACACGGCCTTGCGGAGCAGTGGGAATGCCTACTCTCGAACCTTCGAGGCGCTCGACGCGATGATCCAGCGGCCGCAGGAGGACCACCTGAGCGCGTGGTGGGAGTACAACCTGAGGACCGAGTTCTTTGCGAGCAAACACACCGCTCGGCTGTTACGCCACTCTGGGTTGTGAATCGTATGGACTGGATCGACGTCGAGTATGTGCTCCGGTGGATGCTGCAGTGCGAGAGCATCGAGTGCCACGCCTTCCACACGATGGGCTATATCTTCTTCCGCTCGTGCGCGCTAGCCCATGTGGCGGCGCCATCGACCTACCTGCAATCCGGGACGATCCACCGCTTCGCCGGCACCTCCATCGCCGTGGAGATTACGCGCGCGCACGAGGAGGGGGTGCTGGAGGTGACCTGCTTTGCAGAGTATTTGCCGTGAAAACCACCCTTTCATGTATTAAAGTCGGCCAACCGCTGAGGCTTTTGACATGCTGTCTTCCAGAAGTAGCAGTGATAATGATGATTTCACCTCCCACTCGATGCGCGTGCGCTTTGACGCGAAGCTGAAAGTCACCTCGCAAAAGGGGGCCTTCCCCAGCGACACCGTGGCGGCCGTGTACGTGACCAACCGGGACGGCTGCAGCTACCACGAAGCCTCTGTCGGCAAGGACGGGGCCATGAGCGTGGACTACGACATGCGCGCGCAGAAGGAGGGGGTGCGCCTTACGGACAGGGTCAAGCTCCACTTCTTCTTCCGCGACAACGCGGACAAACTGCTGAAGCCCATCTGCGCGGGACACATTGGGCTTGAGGACCTCGTGAACCGCGTCCGCACCGGGCAGGACCCCCTTCGGGTGCAGTGCAACTTCAACAGCAACAGCGTCGAGATGCGCTTCGTCCGGAACGAGGAGCACAGCCGCGGGATGCAGGTCGACCTCCTGAAGCTCGGCAACGTCGGCGCGCTGGCCCCGTCCGTGCTCGGGAAGAACACCGAGGAGTTTGTCGAAAGCCTCCGGCGCGTCGACGAGAGCGTCAAGGAGGGCCTGGAGCAGCACACGTCGGTGACCGCGGACAACGGCGGCACCATGTTCCAGTCCCTCTTCACCGCTCACACCATGCAGAACGAGGCCACACTCTACCCGCTGTACCACCACGACTTCAACGGGCCCGAAAATGTGCCCCCGTGGCTGTGCACCTACCTGCTCGCCGATACGCTCCACCACAACGCGGTCACGCCGGAGCAGGTCAAGGCCATGGCGCCGGAGAAGCTGACCAACTTCATCGGATCCTATGCGCAGGCGCCCATGCGCTCGGTGACGGCAGCCCCGTACACGGACGACCTCATCCTCAACGAGGAGCCCCAGCTCGCCGGCACGCGCCGCTGCACCATGCTCTCCGAGGTGTTCAAGCGCCCGTTCTCGCACCCGTATCACCTGCTCCAGGGGCAGTACCACGGATGCCTGATCGACGACGACTGCGAGGGCCTCGCCGCGCTGATGCGTGACCTCACGAATCACCTGGGCCTGGTCTTCACGCTGCACCGGGAGGAGCTGCAGCCCATCATCGCCGCACGCGGGCGGGGGGGCTCCTCCAGTCTCGGCGGGAATCACCTCATGAAGGCCTACTTCCCCGACGACCTGTTCTCCGGGGTGCCGGTGTCGTACCAGGCCCGGCTCATGGACATGGCGCTGCACCTGGGGGAGCACATCGCCAACAAGAAGATCGAGTGCCACATCACGCTCGCGTCGGCCATGGGCGCGTCCTTCGGCTCCGAGGTGTCGCACAAGGAGATCCAGGCCCATGCGTGCGCGTCTCTCGTGTGCAACATCCCGGACCACCCAGCCGCCATGATGCTCGAGGGGACTGCGTGCATGGTGGATGACCATCTGTATGCGGCAGGCAAGAAGATCAAGTTGGCCGGAAAATACGTGCCGGTGGTGGATTTGGCCAACAGTCTGAACGGGATACTGAACATCAGTGCTGCATCCAAGGGGAAGCTGAAGGCCAAGATGGCCATGCACGTCACGCACGAGAGGGGGTCGTTCTACCGCACCGCCTTCTGTCAGAACGGGATGATGCTGGCCTCGCAGATCGGGAGCGCGCCCATGCAGTTCGGGGTCGATATGGAGTACCTCTCGGACAACGGGATCAAGGTGCATCTGCCTGTGACGGGCAAGGTGCTGGGCGAGGGGGAGTACGCCAAGCTCGAGCAGTACGTCAAGGCGCGGAGTGCTGAGATCCACATGCCGCTCGTGGACCATGACCTGATCAGATCCAAGCTGAACTGGGCGCCCATGACGCCATTCCACGGGTGTGACCAGCTGCAGCAGGGACGGCCGTTTCTGACGTGCATGGTGCATGTGGCGAGCAGTGAGAAGGTGGGTCTCAAGGAGCTGATGGAGTGCGCGCAGAAGGAAGTGGATGAGTTCAACAGCAAGCCAGAGCACAGCTCCCATCTTGGCATCATGCGCGCTGTGGCGACCATGGACGGGGTGAGCAAGCTCTTTCACTTTTACTCTGACGATCTGTCGTACCTGCAGAAGTCGATTGTGGTGGAGAGCAACAATAATAACAACAACAAAGCGGCAGCGAGCAACGATGAAATCGTGGGGTGATGGTGTGTGTACTATGTCTGTTACCTTGGAAGGATAGCTGTTGACTTGTCGCAGATCTTGCTTTGATTCGGGGCCCTGGACGACGAGCTCCTCGCAATTGCTGCGTTGGGAATATGGGGAGGTGGATCATATGGTTATTATTATTGTGATTGTGGTTGTTGTAAATATTGAGAAATTATCATACCACTATTTTTGCTTTTTTTTGTTTTGTGCTTTCTGGATGAAAATGATGATATGGGTACTACTGTGATGATGTAGAAACATAAATTCTAAATCAAAATTTCCAGCACATACCTCCTCACCACCCTGTACGGCTGCATCCCCAATTCTGTGTACAACAGGTCAAGAAACTTTTTGATGTTGCGCAGGAGCTTCTGACTGATGCGCTTGCATGTGCTGTAGATGCTGAGCTCCACGCGAGGCGCGCTGTACAGGATGGCCGCGGCGAATAGGCTGACGGATATGGTCTTGCCAAAGCGCCGAGGGGTGGATATGAGGATCTCCTGCGACAGATTGTTCCACCCGTTGGCCTGCAGCAGGCGCTGGTGGTCGCGCTGGAACGTGCCGGGGGGCTCTGTCTTGTAGAAGATGCGGGCACACGCGCGGATGAACTGCTCGTGGAACTGCCTCTGGTGATAGCTCCTATTCCAGCCCTGGCGGTCCAACGCCTCGAGCCCTTTGCGGCACATGTTGATCCGCTCGAACGCACTCATCGAGCCCACGATCTGCCGGCGCTTGCAGAAGAGCTCCATGGCGCTCAATGGGACTTTGGGGGCAGGGGGGAGGTGCGTGCGGTGGTATGCGTCGTAAATAGACTGGAACGAGATGGTAGTAGTA
>CAYQOJ010000005.1:39064-40658 GCA_964419105.1 uncultured Methylococcus sp. | reverse complement strand
GGAGCGCGCCGTTCATCGGGGGAGTCTGGGTGGGCCTGTTTATAAAGTCATGAAGCCATGATATGCACTGGGGGAAGATGTTTTTTTTTTTCTTGGTGAAACGTGTCAGAGGAATAAAAAAATGTCAATCCAGGCCATATGCTCCCGTGGAAAGGCAACTAGGAATCAATAATAATACGTGTCACTGAAATGATGCAAGCAGGAATGAAACGAAAGAAGCACCAGGTGGAAAGCAGTGGCGACGAGGAGGGGGGGGGCAGCAGCGATGATGAGACCTGGACACCAGGCAGCAGCAGCAGCAGTTGTTGTTCCACCTCCACCTCCTCAAATTCGTCGCAGAAGGAGAAGACAGAGAAACCTCACCCCTCTTCCTCCACCACCATCCGCACGCGCTCGCGTGGTCCGGCAGAGCGTCCGTCTGAGCAGGCTGATGCGGCGATGGACATTGCAGACGCTGTTGTGGATAACGAGAGCGACCTGTCGTCTGATACTGAGGAGGAGGAGGAGGAGGAGAGCTGTTGCGAAGAAGAAGAAGAAGAGGAGGAGAATAGCGAGGAAGAGGATGACGACTACAGCGACGACGACTCGTTTGTGACATCCAACGAGGACGCTGATCGCGAGGAGCGGGATGAGATTGTCCTTTCGTACAGAAAAGTATTTGGCGCAGATGGGGAAGAAGGTGATGAGGAGGAGGAAGACGGGGAGATGGGAAATGGCAAAATGGATAATGATGGGGGGTTCGTGGATGGGCAATTCATCCCAACGCAGGTTCCTGAAGTTGATCTGTCCGTCGGGGGTTATCTGGCAGGGACTGGAGAAGAGATGTGAGGATTTGTTTCGTGTGTTTACTGATCCTCTCACACCACCGTTTCATCATCTTCCATCGGCCCTCTGGGCACCAATCGCCAATAGGCAGGGTCAGGCCCCTCACCGAAATTAATAAAATGGGTAAAATACGCGTTGTGCCCAATCAGCGTCGAGAACACCAGATCACACACTACCGCCATCAACCGCCGGCGCTCGCCCTGTTGCTCCTGGCGCAGTAGGGTGAGGAGGTGGTTGCATACGTGGAAAGGGCAATGCACAACTTGCCAATCCATGCGAAAGACGATGGCATTGCGCAGCACGTGCACGCGGTGAAGCACAGCCTCGGTGGAGGAGGAGGAAGATCTGTCGACGATGGAGCGCACAAAGGTCATGAGGATTGCAGCGATTTCTTCTTCCATTGGAACCAAAAATTAACCAAGTGAGGATTTTCAAATCAAGGTAGTAACAGAAGATTCAAATCCAATTTTTTATTATTATCATCATCAATTCTACACACAAGGATTATGCCCATGGGATGCTTGAGCTGTGCAATGAGTGCTTCTGCGCTGAAACGCGCATTGGTTTTGTGCCTTTTGCTCTTCATACAATAGTTGGACAAATGTGGATTTTCATCGTAATCACACGTTATAATATTTAAATTATAGGTTTTCTAGAGCATCAATGGACGACATGGAGATCCTCAACTCTCTTAATGCATGCATCTCCACTGAGGACAGCACTCCCGTCACTGTTGCCTCTGCATTCTACCAAAACATGCTGCGCGACA
>CAYQOJ010000005.1:28466-39053 GCA_964419105.1 uncultured Methylococcus sp. | reverse complement strand
TCGTGCTGCACAACCAATCGCACGCGGAGCTCCTGGTCCAGGCCTTCATCGGCAGATACTTCATCCGGAGTGGTGAACGGGTCGTGGTATCGCTGGCGAACAAGCGGATGAGCAGGCGGGAAATGTACCCGGAGATCAAGCACACGCTGCTGGAGATGATGCTGGTAGTGGCGATGGCGACGCTGGGGTTTGTGCTGGTGAAGCTAAACTCCATTAAGCTGGGGTGATTATGGTTTCATCGGTCTCGCCAAAAATCTCATCCGACATCTGGTACACGTGCGCCATTATGTCCTTGGAATGCTGCGCTCGGCAGAGCACGCGTTGGATGACGACGTTGGCTAGAAGCCTGAGGCAGTCTTTGTGCTTGGAGCTCGTCGCCACACAGCCCAGGATCATGCGCCACACGAGCTTCTGGTCCAGACACTTGCCAGTGTAATCGGTGAGCACCAGACACCCGTTACAAAAACGGTAACGCGGTTGCGGGCTCTCGTTGGGTGTGTTGCACGCGATGGCCGCTGCAATGGAGTAGAGATACTGTCGCTGCTGCCGCGTGAGGTAGAAGTAGGGGAAGATGATGCCATCCTCAAAAAATGCAATTCCTGACACGCCAAACGACACGTGCAGCCGCCCCTGGAGAAACTGGCATGCGACGTTGGAGATGGGGTCCTCAAGCGCGGTGCACTGGGAGCACATGTAGACGAACATTTTGCGAAGGTGCTCAGGGTTGCTGAAGAAGAGCTCGTCCATTATTATTCTCCTGCTACAATAATGATGATGATGATGACACGTGTCTTGGATCTGCGTCGCCTGTATAATAACCACCCTTGTCAGCATTATTACTGTTTTTATTGGTGTACTTGGCAACAGCGCGGGCAATTCGTTCGATATCATTTTTGTTGATTCGGATATTCATTGCAGGGGTGGGAGCGCTATTACAGACCCCGTCACCGCCAGTAATCACATTGTTATTACGATCTGTGGGTAACAAAGGGTAGAAGAAATACGACGACACCACTACGAGAATACCTATCAGCACAAAGAAAGACAGCGTCCAAATCAGTGATTCTGGGATATCCCCGCAGCAACCCTCGTTATTATTTGACGTGGTGTGTGCTGAAACCATCCTGGATCCCAAAATCTGTAAAAGTAAAAACTGCATCAATCTCCTTTTTTCTTGACCAGCACACATATGCATCAAAGCGCCCAAGCCGGGCATTTTATACTGCTTGGCATATAAAAGACGCGAAAGTGCACAGTAAAATGAACCATTTGTCATGCTTTTTATGCACATTCAACAACCACGACGATGCAATCGACATGAATCAGTTCGTGCACGAAAACATCGGCCTCATGTGCACTGACGTGCTGGCGAACGAAGTGCATTCGCAGCTGCGAAAACGGCAGGGCGAAAATGCCCCGAGCTACGATACCATACGCAGGCACATTACGATGCATACCCTGAACCCCACAGTGCGCATGGGGATCATGCTCAGGGGGTTGCTGGATCTGGAGGATAAGATGAAAGGGGATCTGTACAAATTGGACGCCAATGGGCAGAATCTAGGCTTGGATCCTAAAATGATAGAGGCATACATCCGACTGCAGAATCAAATCCACACGCTTTACAAGAGCAAGCCAAGCGAAATGCTCTTTACTCCAATAAGCAAGGATTCTTCATCCTAGACCTACGCCAGCTCTGCGGCCGCGTCCACTATGAAGGAGCATAGAACGTGCCCGTGGCAGTAGCGATGGAGTTGGAGCACCCTGCGGAGGATTTCGGCCGACCGCCTGACGGTGGGGGTGCAGGCGTGAGAGGGTCCCATCCATCTGTCAGCGGTTACCAGCTCCGTGAGGTGCTTGGGTTCGAGCGTTGGCGATAATGTGGAGAGATCCAAGCGGATATCAACCAGTCTGTCCCTGTCGAAGTGGAGGAATTCTGGGATGTGGTCCTCGGACAAGAAATCCACCACTTGGCTGCCGGACAAAACAAGCCCCAGCACCGATGCGTTGAAGAATTCGAGCAGAGCAAATGGATTTCCAGCGGACAGTGCTGCAATCATCTCCTTGTTGCACGCCGGGAGCAGGGCGTGGATCCATCGCTGCGTGCGGTCCAGTTTGCGCACCTGTAACAGGTTCAGCACAGGCGCAGCGATAGTGTTCTCCGAAATGAACTGCTCCGCGGATTCGTGTATGTACCCGACGGCCGCATTGTCCAGCATGTTGCGCGCCTTGCACACGCAGTGCACGATCGCCTCCAGCGGCTCGCTGTCCCCCTTGGCGCTCCACTCCGCTTCGATCACCCCCTCCAGCACAGCAGAGCCCCTGAAGATGTCCCTGAAAACGGCTATGACAGCATCCGCAAACTCCCTGGTGGTGTTGCCTTTCGTGGCATAAAACATATCAGCAATTTGCTCCAGCACATCCCCCTCGTTCACGCAGCTGAGCAGGCAACTCATTATGTCATCCCGAAACGCGGGGGAGTCCACAATCCTGCCATCCTGGGCAGTATGCTTGGTGCTCAGACTGGGAAAGCTCTGCGACACGGGCACCGTGTACACCCCGTTGTGGATGATGATCTCATGCAGTGTCTTGGCGCGTGATACCGTGGCCGATTTCCAGAACTCGTTTTTGCTTGCAAGATACACGGCCCTGTACACATTGGACTCGATCAAAGCGGACGCTGCACTGGAGTCCAACACCGAGTACAGAGTGAGCTGCCTCTTCAAGCTGAATGCTGCGTCCTGTGGACGGGAGATGAGCACGCGATGCAGCAGCTCCACCACGCTCCTTCTCAGCACAGGGAAGAACTGTCTGGATTCATGCTGCCTCCACAGGTCCAGCTCGTTGAGGAAGCCGTTGATCTCGATATCCAGGCCCCGCAGAAACTCAAAATCGCCGTCGTGGAGATCCAGTAATGACTCTACGAGATTCACCGCCGCAGAGATGAGTGGACTGTTCTCCTGCCAGAACGCCCTCTCGTCTTTGAGGACAGCCAACAACCAGCAAGCAGCTATCTCAAGGCTGCGGCGGCACAGTTCGTCGGGGTCGAGGGCCGAGCCGCCGCGGATCAAGAGCTTCCTCACCCATTGCTTGAAATTCTCGCGCATTTCTTGCTGAAGCATGCTGCACGGATCTGCTGAGGAGTACTGCTCTGCCTTCATCTTGGCTATGAAATCCCCGTCCAGTTTCTGCGCCAGCGAAGCAAGATTCTCACTTCTGCGCCACGCGCGTTGGATTACCACGGCGGCAGCGGTTATGGTGGTGGTAGTGGTGATTTCAGGGGACTGCATTTGGTCAATGTTGTGGTGGTTGTGGCGTGTGTTGTTGTTTGTTTATATTGGGAGATGTAGAGTTATTAGAACCACTGCAATTGTATACTGAATTCAATTGAATTTGTTTGTGGAAGTCCTGTTTTATTATTAATTTTTTTTTGAATTTTTTATTTTACACCTGCCTACGATGGCCGTCGTGGCAGCGCTTGTCCTGTTCAGAGTACAAAAACCTCCCAATCCGTGCACCCAGATGGAGGAGGACCTGCTCCGCATACAGCTCCAATGCATAGCGGACGAAATGCGTGAGATGCGCATGCGGATGGAGCGCGCAGAGCGGCGGGTGCAAATGCTGACTGACAGCTTCGTCGTCGCTGGGTTGTGGCGAACCTCGTCTTCTTTAGAAAAGTGGAAGAGGGGGAAGGGTTTGAATAGTGATAACAATAATAATAATCATTTAAATAACAATGAAGAAGACATGCTGCAGTTCGAGATGACAACCGATGACTGAGCAAGTAGTGCCAGCATTTCTTGGCAAAGAGTGATTGACTGGTGGTAAACACCGTGGCACGTGTATATAAGATGGGGGCAAAAGACAATCAGAATGGACACCAGCGCATCCGCAGCAACACCCAGCAATACCAACGCCACTAATAACACTGGCAAGGATCTGAACTCTATTATGATCCAGGTGGAGAACCTCCAGCGGCAACTCGCTGCGCAGGCGGCAGAGCTGAAGGAGACGCGGGATCGTGAGGAGGATGCGCGCAGGCAGGTGGAACAGCTGAACGAGGTGAATTCCAAGCTGACTGAGGCGAAGCGCGAGGCCATGAAGCAGGATTTTAACAATGTGGTGCAGGGATGGGTGCGCTCGCTGGATTCAAAGCAGGTGCCAGACACGCTGAAGGAGGAGTTTTTGAGTGGTGTGGAGAAGTTTGTGGATAAGGGCAATGAGTCTGGGATCTGGAAGGTGAGAATCCTTCCCCTGGTGTACACACACACTTGAACTTGAGAAGAATTGTCATTCCTAGTTGTTTGTATATTTCATTCCACTGACTTGCACCATCATCATCATTCACACCCGCCGCAGGTGGTCTGCTGTGCATCGAGCGTGCACCAGAACCAGGTGAACACCATCCAGAAGCTGACTGAGGATTACAATGAACTCAAGAAACAGATGGATGGCGGCAATTTCCACACGGAGGAGTCGCGCAAGCGTAAGGAGATGGAACCGCCGTCTGCGGCAGTGGTGCCTGGCGTGTGGGAGCAGCTTGAGGGATTGTGCCGATCGTCGTACTAGTAGTAGTGACTATGATGATGGATGGGTTTGGAAGAGGGCTGGGATAATGTATTTAATTGACAACGGGATGATTTGGAGGAAATGGCTTTGTACATTGCATTTGAAAAGGAAGCTGATTCACTCATTAAAAAAATTGTCAAGACATTTGCAGGGCCGTACGTTCACACTGATATCATTGTTTCGCAGGTTCATCCCACGCATGTCAATACCGCCTACTCATCATTTATGGGGGAAGGGTTTGGGCGTGTATTTCAGCGCGATTTCCCTTTCTCAAACAACACGCATGACTTTTTGTTTGTGGATGTCACGCCAGAGGAGCTAAGGAAAATAAGCGAATTGTGTGAGGCGTGTGTCAACAGCAAGAAGCCTTACAACACCAGAGACATGGTGCTCTGCACTCTACCGCTGCGCAAACCGCGCGAAAAGGACATCTTCGAGGCTGAGTCCCTCTTCTGCTCGCAGGCCATGATTCTTATTCTGCGCAGCTGTCTGGACCGGGAACATCCGCTGCAGACCATACTCTCGAATGTCCACAGCCGCACCACGACCCCCTCGCAGCTTTACTTGGAGCTGAAGTCAGCCTGTTTGCCGATAGTCTCGGGCCTGCCGTTTTTGTTACGGGAAGTTTGAAGGAAGGCTGGTGCAGCTGATCTCGCCCAAGCAGCAAGAGAGAGAGAATGAAGAGAGCCAGCAAGAACAGCAAGCACCGTCTGCCTGAGTTCCCGATTATCCGTGGAGAAGATCCGTCTGTGTGTATATAAGGCTGCCGTGCTTGGCGATGTTACCAGTCGGATGATCCAGGATCTCAAGGAGCTCTACTGTGGCGTCTATGTGATCCAACCTCCTCCAGCCGTCCGCATAATGATCGGCGGCAAACCCGAGGCCCCGTTCTGTGGCAACGGAAATAAACTCGGGGGTGGGGCGACCGACCATGCGCGGCCCTCGTCAACCGGTAGTTTCTCAAATCCCAGTATCAATCGTGCGCGCAGGGTGTTCAAGCCCGTCTCTGCTGAAGATAAATTCAGACCATTTTACGGGGAGCATGCAAGTCCTGGTGGAAAGATGAGACACCTTCACGTAACCATTGTGGACAATCCCGGGAATTTGTTTTTCTCTCGGTTGGTTGCCGACAACACACCCTTGTCCATTCCATCGAGTGAAAGCAAGGTGGGGTTTCGAGAACGTCAGCCTGTACCTGCTAAGAAAAAGGAAGGGAAAAAAGAAGAGGATTGCAAGAAGGTCAAGCGTTTCGTTGGGCGCCAGTACAAGCTCGGCGGTCGGCGTGAATGGGAGCTCAGAGCTGCCTCTGCGCAGACGTTTCAGGACGGGCGATTCTATTTTGCGTGGAAAAACAAATTCAATGGCATCCAAACTTTCGCTATTTCCCGTGGGAGGGGAATTGCTGTTGAGGTAATCCCTCCCGTGGAAGTGGTGGATGATGGTGAGTCTGTACTCACTCGCTGTGGACGTGTTGTCAAGAGGGCTAGGGTATTCGAACCGCTTTTCCCTTCGACTCATTCCCGCAATAGGAAAATCATTTCGATTAGTGCCAGACTCCGGGACGGGCGGTTCCGTGTCACTTCATTGATGACCGAGGAGGAGATTCTTGCTGAGCGTAATGGCGAGAAGTTGATGGAAATTTTCCACAAGCTTGTTGTCTGAATCCAGACATTTACGTGGTTTGTTGAGTAAACATCCAATTTACCCTCTATAATGTGTAATGTCTTGGTGCAAAACTGTCAAAGCTAGCAAGTTGCATTTAGTGTGTTGGGTTTTATGAGTGTTGAGATATTTGGAATTATCAGATGTGAGAGATAATACTATGTTGGATTCTGAATAGAAATTTTCAACTTGGATTCATCAACACGGTCGTGTTTTTTTTTTGTTACAAATGGTTTGATTTTATTTGTTTTTTAAAATTCCACAGCTAAAAATTATTCGTAATTTCTGCATGCTGGTCTGTGTTTTCTGCTCTGCTTGCCCGTCCGAAAAGGAGGAGCTGGCCCAATGCAGATGCCTTCATTCTTTCTGTGATCAATGTGCTAACGTGAACTGCCCAGAGGATTCCAATTTTTCTGCCTGCAGCTTCTGCCCCATTTGCGCAGTCAAGTGTGAGGTCCTCAGCTACCACGCTGGAACAGCTGATCTTGCTGATGCACAGGAGAAGGAGAAAGAGAGCCAGCAAGAGCAACAAGCGCTCATTGCCCTTCAGCAGCCGCCTAACGAGTTCCTCTGCCCTATTACCCATGAGCTCATGGATGATCCAGTAGTCTTGGCCGATGGATTCTCTTACAACAGGGCTGCAATCATCGAGTGGCTGGCAATCAGAAAGATTTCCCCTTTGACTGGCGAGCCTGTGGAAAATGCGCTGATGCCTAATATTGTACTGAGGGTGATGATCAATGATTGGAGACAGCAGCACAACAACACGACCGCCGCCTGAGCGTATATGTGTGGGATGTGCAGTTTAAAGCAACGATGAGTCAGCAACTTGATCCACAGAGACAGGAAGAGGTGATATGGGAAATAACGTGGCTGGCTTTCTTTGGCTCAGGACAGGGGATGTTGTTATTTCTACCCTGGGGTTGATCTCTTGAGTAAATTATTATTATCATTGAGCTCTTTCACCAGTTTGATCTTCTTCTCCAGCAGTCTCACGCACTCTTTTTGCAAGTCTCTCTCCCCGTTGAATAGCATCCGTGTATCAAGCGCACTCTCCAGCTTTAGAAGCGACTGCAAATGGCGTGAGCCTTTAAACGTAGAGGAATCATGGAAGATAAAGACGTCAGTTTCATCCCCTAGTCCCTCATATGCGCACGCTATATCAGCATCAAGTGTGTCAAGGGTGAGGTTGTTTTTGAGGAGATGCTTCACAGACTTCAGACGCTTGTTTATTTCCGAGAGCTCAACTTCGCGCGGGTCTTGTTCCATGAATAAGAGGGCTGTGCTTTGATCGCTGTTGAGTGTGCGCTGTGTGTGGATTTTTTTTACGTATAGTGCTTTACCTTATGTTCTTTTTACGTCAACCCCCTGCTTACTCCTGTCAGATTGTCAGCTTTTTTTCGTCTTGTCCATCCAATGGCCACCAGCATTTCCAAATACATACGCTTTTTTGCTGTCCTGTGTCTCGAGGCAGTGGCGTTAGTTTTTGCTCTCCTTGCATTCGTGTTAGGCGGGTGCATGTTTCTGATCATGAGCTTCAGTTTAGTCCTGATAACCATAGAGCACTACGAATCAGTTGCAACAATGCCTTACAGACTCTGGCGCCAGCAGTGGGTGGAGATGCTGGAAACCTACCACTGAAAAACTACAGCACCCGCAACAGCCCTTACTTCCTGTCCTGCTACTGCCTCCCCCCACTCATGCTAGACGAACAGCAGGCCTCTCTCCCCCCGTCCAACAACGGCACGGCGGCAATGACGGAGCTTGACATGTGCAAAACGGCCCTGTGCTTCAAGGAGCACGAGCTCTTCACTCTCCGCGCCGACGTGCAGACGCAGCAGGCGATCCTGCAGACGCTGTCGCAGTCGATTGAGCGCCTCGAGCGCACGCTGTCTGCCGGGATGGACCGCCTCGCCCGCTCGGTGAACAGGCTGGGGAAGCAGCGGGGGGATGCGTCGCCGGTGGGGTTTGGTGGTAGTAGTAGTGGTAACAAGCGCAGGAAGATCACGAGGGACCATCATTATCATCATCACTAGGCCATGCTGCCTGATGATGCATCATTTGATGGGGAGAGCATAAATGAAATTTGCTGCTGCGCATTGGCCAGCTCCCGCTGCTCCGCCTCCAGACGCATCGTCCTCGCGCGATCGAGCATGCTGACAGCGTACGCCTCCTTGCGCTCGACGACCGCCGGATCCTGGGGAGCGTCGCCCAGCGGGGCGTGCCCGCAGTTGCACTTCCGACAGACCCGCACGCCGCACTCGTGGAAGGACGACCCCGCGCGGGGATCAGGACACTCCCGGCAGACCGTGAGGCGCTTGTTGTGCGCGGTGCAGTAGTGCTGCCTGCAGATGAACTCGTGCCCGTTGCGGCAGAGCTTGTTGAGGCACACGCGTGTGAAGTCCTTGTCGACGCACGCCTCCAGCACGCAGCAGCAGCAGTAGTAGTTGCGGAACTCCCGCTCCAGCAAACACGCCACGTCCCAGCGCGTGAGGTGGGGGTTCGCCGCGAGTGCCGTCGCCCGCTCCGAGAAGCACCGGAAGCACGTGTGCCGCTGGATGCTCGCCTTGTTCTGCGACGAGTGTCCGGGCTTCGAGCACCGCGGGTTCGGTTTGCGGGAGGCGGCGCGCGATCTCTTGGCGGTGGGCTGCGCAGTGGCGACCGTGCTCAGCAGGAGGAGGCCGTAGTTGGCGGAGTGGTGGTCGAGGGAGGAGGGGAAGGGGGGTAGTGGCGGGGGTTGGAGGAGGATTGTTGCTGGGGGGCTGGGGGAGGAAGAGGAGGAGACTGCTGGGGTGATGATTGGGTTGAGGAGGAAGGAAGGGGCTGGGTTCGTCATTGCTTGTTGGATGGGGTTGGTTTGGTTTGGTTTTGATGGAGGAAGAGGGAGCAAGAGAAGTAGACTACAGTTGTTGGGTTTATTTGGACGTGTAGAAGTTTTTAAATAAGTTATTTGTGGAACAAAATTAAATTGTTTTATTTTCTGTCTGTAGATTTCTTGAAATTCAAATCAAATTAGAGCTGCAAGGATATAAAAATTGAATCCACGTCATGCATGAATGGTCAAACATTGGAGGGACAGTGGATGGGGGGTGCTAGTTGATCGTGCAGACAGATTAAGTTCTACGGAAGAAATAGTTCATGAAAATATGAATGTTTATTTTACTGAAATTACTGAATTGAAAACATTTCTGAAAACTGTCACATCAATGATTGATTCAGGCTTGACCATTCCAGCCATAGGAAAAATTGATCTGACTGGAATTCGATCTGAAATCAATATCAAGGGCATTTTAGATCAATTGGATTCAAGCAACCCAGCAATACTTTCCCAAAACTTATTCCAATTACAAACACATTTAGAAACATTGGACTCAGAGCTCGAAATTTACATTAAAAACATCAAACTTTTGAGTAATCCCATTTTAAATGGGGCTGCTATAGTAGCATTGAAAGCAGCTAAAAAATTGAGTCTGGATCCTTCTATAAACAAAGCAAAGTTTTTAGTAAAACAGTGTATTGATGAGATTAATAGACAACATCCTCAACTGCATAGCACAGATCAAACCTCAACAACAACATTCGTATCGTCAATACACGGATTACCTAGTCAAAAGCAAGACTCTGCATTGAATACTCAGACTGTTGTCTATGGTTCAACACCACAGGTTCAAAGTGCAAGTTCATTAGGTAATTCAGGGATTACACAGCCACAAACATTGTATCCAGCTCAAAGCTTCCCTCCTCCTCCTCCTCCAGTGCTTCAACAGCCACAAACATTGTATCCGGCTCAAAGCTTCCCCCCTCCTCCAGGGTTTCAACAGCCACAAACATTGTATCCTGCTCAACGCTTCCCTCCTCCTCCTCCAGGGTTTCAACAGCCACAAACACTGTATCCAGCTCAAAGCTTCCCCCCTCCTCCTCCAAGGTTTCAACAGCCACAAACATTGTATCCAGCTCAAAGCTTTCCCCCTCCTCCAGGGTTTCAACAGCCACAAACATTGTATCCAGCCCAAAGCAGCCCTCCTCTTCCAGGGTTTCAACAGCCATCAACACCAACATTTAAAAATCAAAATCAAGCAAACGAAGCAACTAAAAAGGCAGCCAAAGAAGCAGGAGAGAAGGCTGCATCTGAAAGGGCTGCAAAGGAAAAGGCTGCAAAGGAAGCATCTGAAAAAGCTGCAAAGGAAAAGGCTGCAAAGGAAAAGGCTGCAAAGGAAGCATCTGAAAAGGCTGCAAAGGAAAAGGCTGCAAAGGAAGCATCTGAGAAGGCTGCAAAGGAAAAGGCTGCAAAGGAAGCATCTGAAAAGGCTGCAAAGGAAAAGGCTGCAAAGGAAGCATCTGAAAAGGCTGCAAAGG
>CAYQOJ010000005.1:8527-28366 GCA_964419105.1 uncultured Methylococcus sp. | reverse complement strand
CAAAGGAAGCATCTGAAAAGGCTGCAAAGGAAAAGGCTGCAAAGGAAGCATCTGAAAAAGCTATAAAGGAAAAGGCTGCAAAGGAAGCATCTGAAAAAGCTGCAAAGGCAAAAATAAATACAGCAGGACCAGCTAAACCAATAGCAAAAAAAGGTAGTAAATAACAACAACACCCCCTCCCCCGTATTTCAGTGCCCGTCTGTGGAAGGCGTGTATTTAAACGCGGGCGGCGGGGAGGGCGGATGCATAGGCTGATGGCGGTGCCGAATCATATGCTGAGAGCGTCAGAAAAAGCTGTATCAACTGAAAATACCCCTGATGGTAATGCAACTAGTACACCTACTCCACCTCTTCCACAAATTCCACAAACAGTAGTTCCAGATTCAAATAAACAACAGACCCAGGGAACTCACACTCAATATTCCAAATACAATCCAATTACTTGGTTTTCATACTGTACAGAATCGTGTAAATTTGATTTTGGGCCCAAGACTCAAAAGTAATAGGCATGATAATCTGTATTTCTACATTCAAAGCTGGCAAAATCTTTCTCTCCCACACAGAATGACAATCTTTATCCAGACGCAAGCGGCCAGGATCACCCCCGCCCCGTGCACGACCCGCGCGACGCAGAAGAAGAGCTGGACGATCGGGTGCCAGATGTGCATGGTCCTGGACTGGACCTTCCAGGAGCGCTCGGCGAGCCACAGGAGGTTGACGTTCATGAGAAACACGCCCGCGGTCGGCGAGAGGAGGTGCAGGCGCACTTGGGCGTAGAGGATCCAGCAGCAGACGAACACGTGGGAGCACAGGATGTCGTACAGGCGCAGGACGGCGGCGTTGATGAGTTCTGCTTTGGAGCTGTGTTGCGGCGGGTGGTAACGGACGATGGACATTGCACTGCTGCTGTTTGTAGTAGTAGTTTGTAGTAGTAGTAGTTTGATTGTTTTAGATTTTTTTGTGGAATAAATAGATATAAAAAAATACCCACTGTTTCACATCACTCCTTCTCCATCCAATGCAAAGAGACAATAATACCAAGCACAACAACAACAAGAAGAACAGCAACATCAACAGCCCCCGCAAGTGGAAGCGGCTCTTCATGAACGCCGAGCACGAGCGCCGCAAGCTGAAGCGCCGGGCTGAGGCCGAGCTTTTCGAGAAGGAGATCGAGGGCATCCGCCTCATGCGCGAACTCCGTGTGATGAAGGCGCAGCACGCGCGCGACCGGCACATGATCATGGGACAGCACCGCGTGATCCAGCGCCTGCACAAGCTGCTCAGCGACAACGGGATCCCCGAGCCGATGGGCACCCAGGTCGCGTCGTTCAAGACGTGCAAGGCCTACGACGGCGAGATCTGCCCGCTGAGCCTGCAGCCCATCAACTCCAGCGACCCACCCTATGACGCCAAGCACCCGGAGATCGTCGTCGAGCCGCGCAAGCCCCACCACAAGTGCGCCGAGCTCGCGTGCGGCCACCGCTTCAACGCGCTCTGGCTGCTCTTCCACTTCGTCGCGCGGCGCACGTTCCGCTGCCCGATATGCCGCCGCGGGTACGAGGACTTCCACTTCCAGATGGAGCAGCTGCCCAGGGGGCTGTTGGACAGGGTGAAAGAGGCGATGGCGGGGGTGAAGAGAGAAAGCGCTGCATGAGTGGATCTGGGAAAGAAACGAATAAAAGTCGTGGTCACGCTGAAGATTCCAATGCTCCTCACGCCCCCGCGTTTGGTGGATGTGCTGCTCGGGCTCGTGTTCCTCGTGGTCAATACGGGGGTGTTTGCGTGCAGCTACTTTCTCTTATTGCACACTTCGTCGGAGGACCCGTTTGTTCAAGAAGTAAAGATAACCATAGTCTGCTACGGATACCTACAGAACATTATAGGCTTCATCGCAGGCCTGTGGCTCGCGCGGATAACGCAGGCGGGGTTAGGGTCAGGAGAGCAGTCTGAGGAAGAGATGCTGTTGATGGAAAAACTTGAAGAAGAGCATGAATTGGAAACAGTAGTAGCAAACGCATAAAATCACCACTGTAGTGTTTGCTCATGTCATAATACACCAGCAGAAGGGTATGATACCCAGCTGAATCCCGTCAGCACGCATAAAAACACGTGTCCGCCAGAGGAAAATGATGACTCACTCCCAGAAGATCATAGAGAGCGCCCTGCAGCCGATCAATGAGGGACTGGAGTGTGTTATGTATACTACTACTTCTACTAAACACCCTGCCAGCGCCACCGAGAAGAACATCCTCCGCATCCTGACCCTCATGGCAAGCATCCGCACGCGCGCGCTGGAGCACGGATGGAGCGGGGAGTGCGATCGCGACCTCGGCGAAGCGCAGGATATCCTGCATCAATGCATCCAGACAACGGCAAAGAATACTATATAAATTAAAACGACGCAGCCCAGCACACCCCAAGCAATCATGTCATCCTCCGTTGTCGCCTTTTGCGAGCGCCACAGCCTGACGACAATGCTCAACTTCCTCCGTCACAGCGGCCCGACCAGCGGCATGATGCAGGAGGTGTTTGCAGTCGATCTGCTGGAGCAGCTGTTGGCTGGCGATGCTGCGAAGCTGGAGGAGCTTCAGGCCATCAGGGCCCAGATCCACCCGCTGGCGAAGGCCGCCAGGCACAGGGCTGCATTCAAACAGTTCCAGGAGGAGAGAGCGAGGAAGGAGAATGAAATCATCGCCGCTCTCCGCTCGGAGATAGAGACCCTGAGGGTGCAGCTGGATCAGAAGCGCAGCGCTCATCCTCCCGCAGCAGTGTTCCCCACCCCCCGTGCGGATGATGAGACTCAGCGCTTTGAGGTGGATGACGAGACGCTGCGCTTCGGTGGTTCGCCGCAGGGTACCCAGCCAGAGGCCGCCGCGGCCGACTATCGCCAAGTGATTGGCCTGACCTGGGCCCCGGAGTAAATCTCTTTCGGAACCCTCGCGCTCGTGAGCCCGTTGTTTTTGTGTGAAACAAGATATTATGGCGCGCAAACGTGTTGTACTGAATCCCAGAGTGGCGCGTGAGATAGAGTCTCTCGCACCCTCATCGTTCGCAGAGAAAATGCGCAGGGGGGTCAAGTCGCAGCTGAGCAACGCGCTGGCCGAAAGATTTGGCGTGGATGCTAAGACAATTCGTGATATTTGGAACAGGAAGTCGTGGAAGGAGGAGGGGGCTGCAGCGGCATCGTTTACTTTATTGAACTCGGCTGCTCAACAGCAACAGAACAGCTTGAGTTCCTTTGCTTTGGGGGAGGAGGACGTGATGATTGCAGATTCGTTCTTTTGCAACGTCGAGTAAGGATGGTACACCCAACGCAGCAGTAATGCTCCTCAGTTCCAGGGAAACTCCCAATCAAACAGCAGAATCCTCCCTCCCCCTCTTTCGTGCGCATCTTTGCGTCCAGAGTACGGTCCAGCAATTTGAGCATCGCACCTGCACCACTCCCGCTGCCATGCAGATTCGGAGCCGGCTCTCCCAGCACGAGGCGTGTACGGGGCAGGGGCAGCCTCTGAAAATGATGACTGGGGCCTTGTCATGATTGGCTGGAGATGACTCTCTTCGGCATTCAACACACGCAAGAGGCATGGCTTTTTGCTGGGCTGGACGAAAGAATAAACCAGCCTTAAATACTACTTATGCATCTCCTTCTTTTTTCTTTTTCTGATCAAGAACATCCACGAGTACCTGGAGGCTTTTCTCAGCCGCCAGCGACAGTTCTTCCATACGCGTGTTCTTTTCCTTGGTCAGAGCAATGAAGCTCTTGATCTTTGCGTTCCCCTCATCTAAACACGCCATTCGTGCGGAGAGGGACTTCCCTCGTGCGGCCAGACGGGTCAGTTTGGCGTTCATGGCACAAAGTGTGTCTTCTTTGTGTTGCATGGGAGAAGCTGCTGTGGGGTTTAAAAGATATAAATAAATAAACAAATAAACAAATAAACACTTAAGCATCTTTACTCCTGTCCACTGCCACTACCACCCCCGCTCCTCAGTTCGGGTTGCGCCATTTGTCGCACTCCATAACCATATTCACGTACTGCTTGAGGTTCAAGTCGCTCTTGAAATTGCTGTACCCCAGCTTGATCGCCCGCTCCACCTCGCTCTGCTTCACCAGCCGCTTCCCGCCCAGAAGGCGCTCCCACCCATTCGCAGGACGCAGGAGATCAGCATGCGCGCGGATGAGATGGCCGGTCGAGCAGCACTTGCCAAGGGATAACCGCCCCAGAAGGCAGGGGGCACCATCTGGATCCATGACAAGAATATGGCTCGAATTCTGTGAGCTGCTGAATACCTTTGCAGACATCCTACTGCAAAAGTACGTCTCAAAGAAAAACTCTGCAGTGACATAATCGCCCATGGACTTGGGTGTGCGCGTCTCGAGTATCTTGAAGCCTGGCAAGGCGAAGCCGTGTACTTCCATGAAATGTGCGGGGGAGTGGATGTGGTACACCCCTGCGCTGTATGGGATGCTGGGAAAGAGGAACGCATGGGATATGTAGGCATCGGACAGAGTAGCAGATGCCAACAGCAACAGCATGCCGCGCATTGTTATAGTCGATGCTGTCATACTTGAAACAGACACGTGTTTTTTCCAATGATTAAATTTGTTTCATGCTTATGTGTCTGTTTTTTTTAAAAAAAATATTATGCGAGATCTATTTGTTTGTACACTCCAGGGAGGTTCGAATTTGATAACAGCATCTATTGTAATGCTGAAAACAGAGTAGTGTGAAACAGTTCAGAGGATTCATTCATTCCGCTTGTCAGTCCAAAATCGCCTGCGTGCAGTGCTCCCCGCTCGGGCACCGATCCCAGTACTCCCGCCAGCGCTTCGAGGGGGTGGTGTCGATATCGTAGGCCCCGACTGGCGGGGGAAGCGGGTGGCCAAGCGTGTCACAAGGAGGCTGCAGCCAGTACCAGTAGGAAGTGTCAAGTCCCCTGTGGTAGCGCATTCGATGGAACTTGATGTGCCTGAAAAAGGCCTGGCGCTGCTTGTGCGTGCAGGTCCTGGACGTGAGAATGTCAGGCATTTCAGTGGAGAGGCGGATTGGGCGGATGCCGAACGAGGCGAGCGTGGTCATGATCTGCTCAACCGACACCACGGCGGATGATGCACCCGTTTTGATGAAGATGTAATCCACGCTGTCAACTTTCACACCCTCCGCCCTGGTGGCCCCAAGCGCATCAAAGAGCGGGGGGTTGTTGGGGGAGTTGCGGCAGAGACAAACGAAACCAAAAAGCATGTGGATATGATGCTCTGGGTTTTTTTTTTAAACTGCCCCGGCCCGTGCGTACTGAGGGAGATGTTCCGCCATGACCTCTACCACAGCATTGATCAGGATGTGCTGATCCTTAGCGGGAAAGCAGACCTGCAGATAAAACACCAGGCTTGAGTAAACAGAAATATACAGTATGGGTCCAACATAAACAAAAAACCTTCCTGCATGTTTTTTTGCCTGATGATCTTCCCTCCCCCTGCCATGCTTTCAAACTTCTTCACCAGATGGGGGGTGACCAACAGAATATCATTGTGTGACACGCCCCAGAACCCTGCAATCTTGAGAGCGCGCCGCGGGACGATGGGGCAGGGGTCAACTGCTGCTGCTGCTCCTGCCTGTGCGTTGTTGTTGTTGGACTGAACAGTGGTGGACACGGCTGCGGAATTCAAAGCCTTGAGGCGCTCCACCTCGGCCCGGAGACGCGTGATCTCATCCATGGCCAGTGCCATCTCGTATCTCGCCCTTTTCTTGTCTGCGCGGCGTCGCTCGACGAACCGATGAGTCTGGTCCTTGTTGAGCATTTCGAGCACCCGCCTCCGTTCGACAAACTCGGCCTGCACCCGTTGGAGCGTTGATATGGCGTCCTCTGCCTCGAATCTCTTCTCCAGAAGAAAGGAGTAGGTGCTTTCTGCTGTGCAGGTTGCAGGGAGGGGACGATGATGATGGTGCTGGGGAGCGGTGGTACTACTACTACTACTGCTGGGGAGTTTGGTATCACGATGATGGTGATGATGGGACTTATTTTTCTTCTTGGGCACCAAGGTTTCCGCCGCGAGTTTCACCTCCAATTCCCGCGCCCTGACTTCCAACATCGAATTCCTCTCCCGGAGCGATGCCACATCATCCGCTGGCTGCGCCGCAATAATGCTTGTCCGCGAGTACTTGGGCCATTCCACGAACAAAGTTGATGGAATATTGCTGAACACCACAGTCGTCCCTGAACTGCCGTACCGCGTGTAGGGGACGCACGACAGCTGATCCTCCAGCGCACAGCGCGCAATGGTCTTGAGCCAGTGCTGCATAGCATCCACAGGACACGTCTGGATCCCCTCCAACGAGAACAGGTAATTAGCAAGGCTGTCCAGCGAGATTTCAAGATGTTCTACCTGCTGCCTGGACAGCCAGGTCCTGAGCAGAGTGTGCACCTGCTCTGAGAATTCCACAAACCTGCATTGGAGAATGCCAAAGCGGCGCGCCATTTCATCCATTGACATTTTATTTTCTTTCTGGTGGAGTGTTTTAATTTTTGAAAGTAAAATTACTGCTATTTTTTTTTCCAGCAACATTTTATGTGAAACAGCCTTGGAATATCTCAGCGCAACTGCTGCCCAAAGCATGGAAACCACAACCATCCTCCAGATAGCTTCCAAAATCATGCACGACCTTGGCGCTGGCTACTCAGAGTCAATCTACCAAAACGCGCTGCACAGGAAGCTGGCCAGGATTGACTGCACCTGCGTGATGGAGAAGATCATCCCTGTGGTGTACGAGGGCGACACGCTCGGCACTTGTAGAGCGGACATTGTCATGGAGTCTCACGTTATCGAGATCAAAGCGGTGCGAAGGATGCCACCGGGAGGAGGCGCTGAGAAGCAGGTGTGCAAGTACGTCAGGCACCTGTTTGATTTGGACGGCAAGGCGAGAAAGGGACTGGTGATTAACTTCAATCAAGAAACTGAGAAGATTGAGACGCTTGAACCTGTTGTGACTATTACCACTCTGATGAATGCAAAAATGCCACCACAGCACGTGGAAGGTGATGATGATACTGACAACACTGAGCTATCAATCAAACACTACTACGATAACAATAGGTCAAGGAGCGGGGAAGGAGGAGGAGGGGAAGGAGAAAGTTTGTCCAAACGCCGAAAGATCACGCCCATGAGTGACGATCCATTTTGATAAAACAGTTCTTCGGACCCCGTGTGTATAAAAGGCATCTGTTCACATTAATCCTGCAAACGATACCATGCCTAGCAACCCTGCCAACAACATCAACATGATGCGCTCCACCGTTTTCGCGTTTAAGTGCAAGATGGGAACACCCCTCGCGCGAATCGATTTCAACCTGGTTTTGAGATCCAATGAGGTGAAGCAGCTGTTCTTCTCGGTGGAGAACAACGTGCACCTCGTGTGTATGCGCCTCAGGGATGCCATCACGCGTATCCGCTTTGTGAATGCGTTGGTCGAGCTGGAAAGAAAGCCACTGACCAACTTTCGACGCCCGGTTGAAGGGGTTGATTGGTCCACGTTTGTCTTCATCGGGAACCAACTCCGCGAGGGCGGTGCCGGATTTGAGATCAAGCAGACGCTCACACGGCATATGGATACCAACCACCCCGCATTCTTTCAATCGCACTCGACCACCGCACGCCATATCACGCACATGCTCCGTAACGCCATGCGCAGGAATCGGTACGCAGGTCCTGCTGCTGTAATCCCCCCCTCTGCACCCCAACCACAGCCTGCTGCTGAATCATTGTCCAGGCAGAGCAGCAGCGAGATCATGGCGGACGAGTCGCTTCTCCGGGCGCCCGACAGCCCTGCTGCAACACTGCCTGTGGAAAGTCCCCTGCCCACTGAACGGTATGACAGCAGCAGCAGCGCTCGAACTGAGGTGCTCCAGCAGCAGGACGTATTCAACCCTCCGCTGGTGGCATCCGATGGGCAACCCAATCTGGTGGGGATCGCGATGCACGTCAGGGACATGACAGCGACCTCCGTTCGCGAGATTCTGCAGATCAGCCCTGGGTTCAACCTGCAAGCTACTCTTGGGGACCTGAACGCCCGCGTGGATGAGCTACTGGACATTGTAACACGCACCCGGGAGGAGATCGCGCGCATGCGGCGGTAGAGGGGGTGGCAGTGATTGTTGCAATTGTTGTTGTCACCAAGGCGACGAAAATAAAGGGTGTGATGATGGTCATGAAAGAATCCTTTATTGACCTAATAATCTCTGAAAGTCGCCCAGCCTTGGCGCCATCGCAGCTATACTCTCCAACTTGGCGTTGTCCTCTCTCGCAATCCTGAGCATCATCTCCAGCACCTTACAGTCGCGCGCCTTGTCGTCTAGATGATCCCGCAGTGTGAGCAACTCCCTGTTCAACCGGCGCGTCTCCTTCTCCCCTGCCCCCAAACGTCTGAACTCGCTGTTTTCGATGCGCAGGCGCTTGAGCTCGCTCTCGTGTCCGCACAGCGCGTTGTTGGCCTCAGACAGCGCCTGGCGCAGAGCCCCCATCTCTGTCTCCAACCTCAACTTCTCCGTGTATGCTGCGCGCAATCGGTCCTCCATGCCCAGACATCCCCGCTCCAACGACGCGATGCGCTGACGAAGCTCGGCGTTTTCCAGTTCGAGGAGCAGTGCTGACTGTTTTCTGGAAGAAGTAGTAGTAGTAGTCACTCCGGCCGCACTGGCAGTAGTTATAGCAAGAGGATGTAGTGGTGATACCTTTTTACACCTGGCATACTTGGACATAAGACCCAGCACTTTTCCATCGTATACCAGATTCCTGTTTTCCTCAATCACATGCCGTGCAAGCAGCTGGAATTCGGGTGTTTCGATCAACGACCTATCGCTGACTGCCTCCACCACACGTGTCACGACAGCTGGTCCAAACGTTCGCGCAATAAATTGATGGATCTGCGTCTGCCTGCATCTTGCAGTTAGGTGTATGTACGTGATCATCACCGGACCCTCCTCTCCTTCACTATAGAGCGTGGAATGACACCCGTCTGCACGCACCCCGCCCTTGCACAACGCTGCCACGCTCATGCGGGACCCAGCGTGGACTGTGAGCCAGTGGATCCGCTGGAGCGAAGACGATGGCCGTGGTTGGTGGGACGATGATTTTTTTTGTCCTCGAAACTCAATGCTGTCATGGAAATGGTCCTCTTCGCACCCCACCACCGTGGACGCCTCTGTCAGGGCATCTTCGTCGTTGTCCTGTGGATCGGGTGGTGGTGGTGACTTGAATGTGGTCATGGTGGCAGCACACAGGGTGGTGGTATTATTAGTATTATTTGACTTAAAGAAATTACAATTGGGAAAATGATGAGAAACGCTCATTGAATAAAATATATAACTACTGCTGAAAAAAAAAATACAAGACTCCTTTATTGTGATTACATTAGGTGTCAGATTATCTCTCACAATGGATCGCCAACTGATGCTTGTTATTTTTGCAATGATAGCTGCACACAGCTCTATCGTTATTGGCAATTTTATGCAGCAAAAAGTGTCTTCGGCAAGAGAATTTGTTGAAAGCACAATCAGAACACTTTCAAACAACAATAATACCACAAGTCCTCACAGGTTGATGTGTGACAGTCTGTATCTCAAACTTCTCAAAGGCGATCAGTTCACTGCATCAGCGTTTGTCAGGCTATTCTCCAAGACAGAAGGGTGTGATGATGTATTCAACATGTCTGAATTCAGGCAGGAATACACTGTATGGATCAATGCAGACGATAGTGACAGGATGACACGTGTTGTGGAATACAGATCAAATGAAAGGGATGAGCTGATCCTGGCCCAGGTGCTTCTTCTATTTTTTTTTGTTTACAGACCGTCTATTATTATAACTGTACACCATACTAGTATTATCAACAGTAATTCTTTGTTGTGTGATGGTGATTATGATGTTACAGGCGGTTCTACACTTTGACTATTGGCAGGAAAAGCATCTGATTGAAGCATTGATCCCGTCATCCAGGATTAGTTACTCCATTTTCTCCATTTTTAGACAGGTCCTGTCTCTGGCTGGATCAGGCGGTATGCAAGCTGCGTTTAATAGTTTTCATGTTGCTAGATGTGCACCACTGCCACACTGTTAGTTGGTTTGAAGAAATAAACAAATTGAAATCACCTCCTAAAAAGATTGTGGGATCATCTTATATTCAAACGCGACTGACAGCCCCTATCAAAAATGCTCTTCAGAACACGCTACTCACAAGAGACACTGGAGAGTTTCAAGTCACTGGTCCGCGACGAAAAGCTTCTCAAAAAAATCACAGGCTTCATAATGAGAAACAAGTGGATTTATTTCAAACCCGTGCCGTTCAATAAAATCAGCGAAAAAAAAATTAGAGCCATTCTCGGGGTCAAGACCACGCGGATAGGAAAACATGGACAGGGAAAGTCGTGTCTGTTTTCTTTTCAGTAACAGAGCCGCAAAAAGTTCATCATCATATTCACTGTTATTAAAACAAAGCAGGGGTATCCTAGTAAAATTTTCTTGTTGCTTAGTTTCATTTCAACAACTACATAAAACAGAGCAACGCCCGTGTGACATGGATATCGTTGCGGATTTATTCGGCACGGTCCTATCACCGCCTGTCATCATCACAATGAGCCAACAGCCTTCTTCGCCACCGACCGAGCAACTCCTTTCCAGTACACACGAGCGTCCAGCAGCATGCAGAGAAAGACCTTCCACAAATCAGGCATTTGCTGTGGAGGAGGAGGGAGAGGTTTGTTTTGTCGAACGCCGTGATCAGACAAGCAGATGTCAGAAAATTCTTCATTCGCGTCCATTGCAGCAGTGAGGACTCAAGATCTTTTATAACAAAGGGGCAAGGTGATGGATACTCTAGTACTCACCGCGGCAGGCCGTTGGCATGTATTCCCACCACACAAAGCTGTCGTCAATGTGGCGCTTCACGTAGCTGCAGTATAGGCCGTAGTTCACCCGGAAATCGGGTGTATTCTGAAAGAACGTTCCCACGAAGGCAGGGAACACCAGTTCGATAGCGGCGGCCGGCCATGCCATTTGCATCGAGAGATCCGTCATGAAGATGACAGTGTCAGGAATGCGCCCATGCTTGAAAAGCACAATGAAATCACCCAACCCCAGAGTCACTCGCTCTGAGACGACATTATGCCGCACAAAATTAAACGCGAGGTCCTGCACGATGGTCGGCTTCTGCAGCGCCTCCATCTTGAACGGCGTGCACTGGCAGAAAATCTCGAGAACCCCTGATGGCGGGCCACTGAACCGCACAGTGTTGGATTCAATCGTAAGACTGAGATCGCCATTCGCCTGAATCCGGATGGGGTCTTTCCTGCGGAGATGCTGAAACTTTCTGTCTCTCAGACGCATGATGGTCAGGAAGGTGGCGTTTGGCGTGCCGCGGGGGATGTTGTGATTGAGCGTGTGCAGTTGGTCGAAGCTGAGGGTGGCCATAAAAATATATACCAGGGGTGCTCTGTGACTACGTGGCCAGTGTGGGTTTAAATAGTGAAAGCATTCTGAAGGTGAGTTGTTTTTCCTATAGAGGTTGGTTGTTCCAAATGTTTTCAAGCTGATTTATTACAACTCAACAACAAAAACGCAAAGGGGTTGATTCTTTCACGTGGAGTCATTCTTTGCCTTCTTTTTGGCAGACTCCATCATCCCAGGGTCCTCTCCGTTCTCTGAAGCAGAAGTTGCCAGCTGCTGAACGGCTTCCTCTGCTTCGAGAAGTTCCTTGTGTGCCCTGATCCACTTGTCGAGCGCTGCAACTCAGTCTTCCATGTCGTCGTCCGCTGCAGATTGGATCCTTTGACTGAGACCATAGAGGAGACTTGAATCCTGTGGAGTAGTATAGCTTTCCTTAAAGTTCAACATCCTTTTGGTTGCATTGTCCATTTCGCGTTTCAGACGAGCGAATTCACCCGCCTTTTTTCAACAAGCGCATTCGCAGTGGCACGCCTTTGTTTCGCGACGATTAGAGCCTCGTTCAGAACAGCCGTGGAAGACATGGAAGGAAGGAAGGAAGGCCCAGTAACAGAAGTGTATGAATCCTTTTTTCACATAATTATTAGTTTATTTTAAGATTAGAAAAAAATAAAACACCAACTGTAAACACCAAAACCACAAACTAGTTCAAAAAGGTTTACACTGCGCTGTTCCACATCGCTATATAAGTGAATTCCAACCACCAGATCTCCAAGAAGAAGAATCAATGTCCTCTCTCTACACCACCGCTCACTTCACCGCCGACCACGCCAAGATCGTTGGCGAGTCCAAGGTCGAGGAGTACCACAAGCTCGCTGCTAAGTACACCACCACCCTGCAGCCCAAGACTGTTGACATTGCGTCGACGTCGCTGGAGGAGGAGATGCGGGCGGGGCTCGAGCAGGATCGGATGATTCTTGTCAGCGGCGTGATGCACGAGACGGCCGACGGCACGATGGAGAAGACGGAGGAGTTTCAGAAGCTTGTTCGCTGCATCCGGGCCGTTGTCACCTTCAGGGGCAAGTACTACATCCATATCCTCGGGCCGCACATCAGCACATACCCGCATCCCAAGCTGCTGGAGAAGCTCGAGGACGGCACCTACACGCTCGAGGACGGTTTCTGGGCCCCTGGACAAGCCATGCCCGAGGAAACCATCATCGCAGAAGTTACAGCGGAGGAGGAAGAGGCTGCGCTCACCACCTGCCTCATGTGCAGCGTCCTGAGCAACTTCAACGAGATCAAAACCAAGGGCATGACCCCGCGGACGCTCGGCTGTAGTCTTGACAAGGTGCCCAATGAGGCCATGGACGTCGCGATTCTGTCGGCGGAGCACAAGATCCAGCTGGCCAAGGCCATCGCCACCCTCGCGTACCCCGAGAAGTACATGAAGGCCGACGCGGACGACGCGGTCATCACCCGCACGATGAACGGCATCGAGAAGGTCAGGTCCAGGAAGGACGCGGACGAGGAGGCCGTCAACACGCTCAAGCGCAAGCTCATTGAGGACAGACAGGCGACCGTCGTCGGCCTCTGCACCGACATCTACACTCTGCTGTGCAAGGCCACCGCGTTCGACGTCCAGAAGAAGCTCGGCCAGCTCCCGATCCTCACCGACAAGTGGTTCAACGTTGTCAAGGGCACCCCCATCCACAAGTACCGCGACTTTGACGCAGGGGACCTCTGCAAGCTCGGGGCCAACTCCATCATGCAGGCCGCTGTCATCATGCTGCGCGTCCACGCGGGCGACAAGGCGCTCTACGACCGGCTCGTCTTCGACCTCGAGACCCGCAACGTCCCGGTCGAGTCCGCGATGCACGACCCCGTCAAGGCCGATAAGGCCACCCTCGCACCGGGCGCGTCCAAGTACCTCTTCTCTGGCCGCTTCCCCGACAGGGTTTGGGGGAAATTTGCAGGCTGTAGCAGGTACACCACCAAACCTGACGGCCTCGTCCACAAGGACGGTGAGCCCCAGGTCGGGCACCTCGGCAACGGCGCGGAGCTTGTTCGCCAGGCGATTCGGGGTGATGCCCATGTCCTTGAGTTTCTCAGACTCCAGGAGAAGCTCACTGAGGAGAACATGGGGACCGGGGCCGCGAAGGCGCTGGATTTGTTTTGGGGGGTTGTTGCCAAGACTGATTAAATCTACTGTCTAATGCTCCCTGGATGCAAGGGGTTGGGACTGAACTTGAACAATAAAAATAAAAAAATATCATGAAAGCTTGAATGGCTGCTTGCACTCTTTTTTTTACCGAAACTATGTTTGTCTGTTTCAGAATTGGCTAACAGCAGCAGCATTGTAGACATACAGAAAAATAAATGCTTATATAAACCATTCATTGAAACCAAAAACAGATGTATTCTCTATTGATCCTTCTTGTGTCAAGCACAATTCAAGTCCACACATATACTTTGAATTTCCCATGTAATAATGGTGATCATAATTATTGTAAAGGCTTGTCTGCATGCGTATTAGGGTCTCATATGCCTACTGTATATGGATTCTCAAATTTCTACGTTTCATGTGAAAATTTTATCACTGGTTTTTTTTGTTCTAGGCATGGACCATGGAATCGTTACCCTCAAGAGTATTGTCAAGATTTGGATTGTGATGTTGGATATTATCAAGAGTATTATTTTTCAAGCACTCACACGTGTGGTGTCTGTCCAGCAGGTTATCAATGTGCAGGGGATATATACATGCCCCAGGTGTGTGATGGAGGCTATGCCTGCAATTTTGGAAACAAAACACTGTGCCCCGTAGGCACGTTCTGTCCACCTGGAACATATAACCCAACTTCATGCTCAAAAGGATTTTATTGTCCAACTGTGGGGCTGTCAAATCCCCTTGCATGTCCTACTGGTATGACCAGCCCGGTAGGATCGGTCTCAGGATCTGCATGTTGCCCTATTGGATATAACTGCTCCCAAGGCTCCCCTCCATATCCATGCATCTCTGATTACTGGAGAAATTCAAGTGGAAACTGCACCCCTTGCACCACATGCAGTCAAGGCTTTTTTGAAGCATATAGATGCACAGATACAAACAATACTCAATGTGTGCGAAATTGCCCAGCAAATAGCATAAAGTCCAATTTCTCCGACGGATATTGGTGTGAATGTGACGTGTCACAGGGCTTCTACATCCACAGTTCCACTCAGAATGTCTGCCTTCAATGCCCAGAAAACCACTACTGTCCTAAACAGAGGACCGCCATTCCCTGTTCAGTAGGCACATACAGACCAGTTGGTACTTTGCCAGTAAATGAATGCCTTAACTGCAGCAACACTCCAATATCTGGTGAATATTTGTGGACTGACCAAGGCATATGCACGTATCAGTGCAAGGAAGGGTACTACATCTACATCATTGATGACTACACAGCAGTGTGTTATGAGTGCACCAAAAACTATACATGCCAGATAGGCCAAATAGCACCCAATTGCCCCCAGAAATGCAGCTTGGGTATGTATGTGCCACTCTGCACACAGGGGAGCCTGGAAGATAAAATGTGCACTTCCTGCCCAGCCAAACCAGCAGGAACCACGTGGACCAGCCTGTGTGACTTCACCTGTAGCACAGACAAGTACTACAACAGCACCACCAAACTTTGCTCTGCTTGCTCCAGACCAATGTGCCCTCTAGGTCAGAATGCCACTGCCTGCAGCAAGGAGAGGGATTCAGTGTGTGAAGCATGCCTGAACGGACCTTGGAATGGGCCATATTCCTGGACTAACCAGACAGCCTGCAGTTTCCTGTGCTCTGGAGCAACCTACTACAATCTGACAAACAATAGAACTTGCCAGGAATGCAGCGGGGGAACCTACAAATCATCTGCCACAGGCTGCTCCAAATGCAACACGTCCCAATGCACTGCTGCAGGAACCTACAGAACTGTGTGTGGGGTTGGAGAGACTTCTGACTCCATCTGTGCCCAGTGCCCCAATGCACCAGGTGGTCCTTTCAGCTGGACTTCGGTGTGTAACTTCACCTGCAGTGATGGATACTACCTCAACAGCAACATGTGCACTGTGTGCTCCAAACCAGCCTGCATCCCAGGCAAGTATGCCACCACGTGTACACGAACAGCAAACTCTGTATGTGCGCTGTGCACCAACCAACCAGCATATGGTGCCATCACGTACATCAGCAACTGCAACTTCACCTGCAACGACAACAACTTCTTCAACACGACCAACAACTCCTGTGCTGTTTGCCCCAAGGACACCTACCGCGCAACTTCAACGACCTGCAACAAGTGCACAGTGGACCAGTGTGCTGCAGGGTTGAACAGATCACAGTGCAGTGCAGGATCCATCACTGACGCCCCATGCGTCCCGTGCTCCAACGGTGCAGTGGTCGGGGAGTATGCGTGGACAACCGGGTGCTCATTTACGTGCAAATACGGTCTCTACTTCAACAAAACCCTCAACTCTTGCCTTCAATGCAACATGCCCACGTGCACCTATGCTGGACAGTACGCCTCGCCGTGCACCAATGATGGATATTCACAGTGCATTGACTGCTCCGGGCCTGTTAGCGGGGAATATGAGTGGATCACTGGCTGTGACTTCAGGTGTGTAGGGGCGTCCCACTTCAGCGCAAACGACAATGCCTGCCTGCCATGCGGAGCAGGAATGTATGCATCCTCACACACGGCATGCACCAAATGCACCACATCGCTGGCTTGCACCCCTGGCACGTACAGAACCCAGTGTGCCACCAAGGCAGATTCGTACTGTGAAACCTGCACAAACGCGCCTGTGGAGGGTGGATTCAACTGGACCAGCGGGTGTGAGTTTGTATGTGGTGAAGGGCTGTACCACAGTGCCGCCTCGAACAAATGCCTGCGATGCACACTATCTCAGTGCCAACCAGGGCAGATTGTCAACCAGTGCGCTGATACCAACAATAATCCTGGGTGCACAGACTGTCCCAACAGACCAACAGGCTCAGGGATTGTATGGAAGGAAGGTTGTGACTTTGACTGTGCTCCTGGCCTGTACTTCAGCCGGAGCAACAACCGCTGCTTGGAATGCACGCGCCCAACCTGCCCCGCCGGTCAGTATGCTGCAGAGTGCACGGACCAGATCAACACCCCGTCGTGTACAGTCTGTTCCAACAAACCTAACAGCGGCCCGTTCAACTGGACCAGCGCGTGCAACTTCACCTGCATCAACGGTACGTATTATCTGGGCAGCGGCAACAAATGCATCCCGTGCAGCGCAGGGACCTATCTTGCGGCACCGACTGGCTGCACCGCGTGCACCACTGCCACATGCCCTCGCGGTCAGTACCGTACACAATGTTCCTCGGGTTCTGTACGCGATGCTGTATGTACTGGATGCAAATCTCCTGTCACAGGGTCATATAGCTGGACGAACGAGTGTGCTTTTGTCTGCGTGAATCAGACATTCCTCAACGGCTCCAACTGCACTAAATGCACGCCACAATGTCCAGATGGAAGCTTTATCAGTACTCCATGCAACGCTACAGTTGATACAAAGTGCTCCAAGTGCAACGTGATTCCAGCACCTGCAGGGTCATTCAACTGGACGGGGGGATGCAATTTCAGATGTATGGCTGGGCTTGTCTGGAACAGTACACACTGTGTGGATGAAACCACAGCTGAAATGGTGACTGTAAAGACAACAATGGACATGGAATTCAACAATACAGTCCAGGAAATATGTAAAAACATGGAAATACTGGTAAGTGCTGTTGTAGGTGTCATGGAAGATGTTTATGGGATTCCTTTTGAAGGCAGCATGAGTTCTATTAACAATGAAACAGTTGATAAAAGATGCACAGGAAACAATGATACAAACACAACAGTGAGAACCAGGCGACTTCTGGGATCAACCAATCAATCAAACACGCGAGCACTAGTATCTACAAGATCACAGCAATCCATGGAATCCAAACAAGCATCAGCACTAAGTCAGGTTGGTAGTAATTCAGAACAAAACATAATATCAAATGTGCTACGAGCTACAGACTCATCCATAAAAGTATTGACTGCTGCAATCATGGTAGAGAAAGTGCCAAATACACCACAAATTTTTGTAGTAGTTGAGAGTTCATTCATGACCACATTAGCAGCAGTGGTGGTAATTATTGCAATTATAGCTGCAGTTGTAGCAACAGTTGTATGGTACTGCATTTCAAACACCAAAACACATGTAGTAGTGCTTGTTACACCCCAGAATAATACAACAAGTGCACATTACAAATTCTCCATTCCTTACACATTCATGCCCCGCATCCATACACCCCCAGAGAAGGAACCATAGCCCTCAATTATCCCAGACAATAAAAAATCTATTCAAAATTAAAACCCACATCAATATAAAGCCCTCTCCTGGTCCACAAAGACACCAAGCTCCAGGTGGTCAAGCATCACTGGAACGTAACCTGTCAGTTAGGCCATCATCAAAAGGGGTCTGGGTTCTTTGGGCTACTGGAAAACATAGGAATCGTCGCATCACTACAGCAAATGTGCTGAATTTGTTTTAGGGGTGGTGGTGATGGGAAAATTAATAGGATGAATCTTGAAAGATTGAATGAAACTATATATAATCCAAAATCTGAATCAATGAAATGAATCCACATCTTACACTTCTGATTTCATTCTATTGGTTCAACTGTGTTCTGTCTGAATCCTGTAACTACTTTACACAATGCATTTACCCCGGATGTTCAGATATGGGAGAGCCTGATTGTTTGGGAGAATGTTATTATGTATTGCCTGGAAGTGACTACGTATTATGCCCTAATCGTCCCTGCTCAGCTAATGCAGGATATCATTGTCCATCTCCTCAGTCTCAACAGCAAATCTGCCCACAGGATTTCTATTGCACAGGGGGTACTGCAATACCAATTGCATGTCCTCTAGGTCAGAACAGTCCAGCAGGTCAGTCAAGCAGTAATGGATGCTATGTTCCGTGCAAAGCACTGGCAAAATACTATTGCTCCTCTCCTCGGTCTCAACAGCAAATCTGTCCACAGGATTTCTATTGCACTGGGGGTACTACAATGCCTATTGCATGTCCATCAGGTAAGAAAGGTCTAGAAGGTATATCAAGCCAAGAGGAATGCTATTTTCCATGTACAGCCCCAGCAGGGAAATACTGCCCCCTTTTTACAAACATTCAAATAGACTGTCCAACTGGTTTCTTCTGTATAGGAAATAGCAACCCACCAGTTGCATGTCCTCCTGGAAAAAATGGATCTATAAGTCAATTACCCTCCATTGTATGCATAGATTGTTCAAATGTCCCCAGAGAAGGAGAATACCAAGCAATAACCAATGAAATATGCAAATTTGAATGCAAACCAGGATATTACATGGACCATTCAATGGGTATCACGTCTTGTCAGAAATGCGCGGATGGAACATATTGCCCTGTAGGATCATCCAACGCCAGTCTATGCCCAGCACAATATTTTTGTCAGAATACTTCCTCAATCAGTCGTTGTCCCATTGCAAAATACTGCCCAGAAGGTACAACACAGCCAATTCATTGTCCAAACGGGACATATTGTCCTGCAGGATCCATCAATGCATCCCCTTGTCCAGCTTCTTATTTTTGCCCGAATACATCATCTGCCTTGCAATGTGCACCTGGGGATTTTTGTCCTCCTGGAACCACTGAAAGAATTCCATGTGCCAATGGATTTTTCTGCCCTACACCAGGGACAAAATTCCAATGCCCCAAAAGTATGTACTGTCCCACAGGATCCATTAAAGCATTGTTATGTACAGCTTTTAATGGCTGCTTTCCATGTCCAGCTGAAGTAAATTGCACACAGTGGATAAAGATGGCTGGGAATCAGGTGACTGGAGTCAAAATAATATCAAACGGAAGCATTGAGTCACCCACATACAAATTTCCAACATTCAGAGAAGGTCTCAGACAATATTTTATTTTCAAAAATACCAATAAACAGAACAATTCAATTCAATTTCAAGGTCCAGTTGAAAACGTAGAAGTGCTTGCTGTTGGAGGAGGAGGTGCAGGGGGGAACTCCATAGGTCCAAATGGGTATTACAATAATTTACCCAGAGCTGGAGGCGGAGGGGGGGCAGGCACTGTATTTTACAGCAAAATATTTCAATTTGAAATTAACAAGACTTATGTGATCAATGTTGGTGCAGGAGGAGTAGGTATAGATACAATAACAAAACAAGAAGGATGGGGGAGCAATGGGGCCAATGGAGAAAGCACTAAAATCAGTCTGGAAAATGGGGATGATTTATTGGTGGTATCAGGAGGAGGTGGTGGTGGGCAATGGAATGGACAGCAAGGAGGGTCTGGGGGAGGAAATTTGGGGGGGGTCACTGGAA
>CAYQOJ010000005.1:0-8517 GCA_964419105.1 uncultured Methylococcus sp. | reverse complement strand
CTTTAAGAATTAGAATGTGTATTTTGTGGATTTGATTTTGAATGAGGAGGGTGGGAAGGATGTACAACGTGCGGACTGGATGAAGTTTGCCCACGTGAAAGAGAAGGAGGAGGGGGTGGGGGGAAATGGAAGGGACGGAAAGGAGGGTGTGGGGGGGGAAATTTGGGGGGGTTCACTGGAACAGCAGAACCAGGAGCTGTATGTCTATACCCTAATCCGCCTGACAGTATGTATGAAGTATTACCAGAAAGACGGCATGCATGCAATGGAGGCAATGGGGGTACGGGTACCATATATCAATACAGTGGCAGAGGAGGAGGGGCAACTAGCGGTGGGTTCAATACACTTTTTGATACAATGTGTATGTCACGTGGCGGGTTTGGGATAACCAGCAACATTACAGGAGTTCCAATTCCTCTTGGTGCTGGAGGTGGGGGATTTAGTATTGGATTTTCATGCAATGATATGAATGGTGGTTATGCGTGGAACAAGAAAGGATTGACCATCATTGGTGGATCAACTCCTGGTGGGAATGGTTACCCTGATTCTGGATCTGGTGGTGCATCTGCTGGAGAAGGAACAAGGTCTGGTTCTGGTGCAAGTGGAGTAGTAATTATAGCATGGGACCCTTCAGTATATCCATGCCAGTTGGATCATTTCAATGACAAGAATACAGCATCATCATGCACCCAATGTCAACCTGGAACTTTCACATCAGCCATAGGTTCTTCTTATTGTGAAAAATGCAATACCACTGATTCTTTTTTCAACTTATCATCCCGTCAGTGTGAGGAATGCAAAAATGTATGCAATCAATCAATCACACCAAAAAAATACTGCACTCTTGATGGAAAAACTGCTTGTTGTACCAATGATATGTATCTCCAAAATTTATACTCAACCACATGTGTATATTGCCCTGTTGGGTATTTTTGCAATAAAGAAAGCAGCATACCGATAAAATGCAGTTACAAATCATATTGTGCTTTTAATTCTTCGCAACAGGGAATCTGCCCAAAAGCAAATTTTTGCCCTACAGCTTCTACGATATATCCGTGCCCAGAAGGGAATTATTGTGGCGAGGGTGTAACATCTCCAATCAAATGCCCAAGTGCCACATATTGTCCTGCCAATACATCAGAACCAATCAATTGCATCAATGGATCATTTTGCCAGGAAGGGTCTTCAGAGATGAAGCCATGCCCAATGACATACTATTGCCCAACAACCTATACAAAATACATTTGTCCATTTGGATCATACTGTGGAGAGGGTTTCACTTTGCCACAACTGTGCCCCAACGGAACACTATGTCTTCAAGGATCTTTCAATGCAACCCTATGCCCAGAAACATTCTTTTGCCAAAATACATCGTCAATCAGTATATGTCCTAAAGGATACTTTTGTAAAGAGGGAATGACAACACCCACTGAATGTCCAAGAGGCACATACTGCCTAACGGGGACTGCAGTGCCATTGCCTTGCCCATCTACATACTTCTGTCCAAATGCATCATCAATCATCGTGTGTCCAATTGGAAAATTTTGTAAAGCAGGTGCATTCAAGCCAGAACAATGTCCTAATGGCACATATTGCCAACCTGGTTCATCTTCAGCAGCTCCTTGCCCTGAGTCATATTACTGTCCTGATGCTTTGTCTATTACAAAATGTATGCCTGGATTCCACTGCCCTGCTGGTTCTGTTCAACCGATTGTTTGTTCAATTCCATTCTACTGTCCTGTACCTGCAACCAAAATATTGTGCCCCAAAGGCTTTTTTTGTATAAATTCCACCGAAAAAAAATTATGTGATCCAGGATTTTTTTGTCCTGAGGGATCTGTTAATCAAACAAAATGCCCAGAGAAATACTATTACAAAACAACAAGTCCGCTGGGATCAAGCAACATAACAGACTGTGGTACAATAATGACTGGGAAGCAACTTTCAACCACAACCATCATCTCCAATGGACTTAAAAAGATGCCAACATTTAAATTCCAAGGAAACAGGGGCATTGGAAATGATAGAATGTATTTTACATTCACAGCATCCAAGTCTATGGATAACTCAATCACCTTTCACCAGGATGTTATCAACGTGGAAATTTTTGCTGTTGGTGGTGGTGGTGCTGGAGGAAAGGCCATGGCATATGGGTACTATACGGATGCAACAAATGTGCGCAGTCAGTTTGCAAATATCTCTGCAGGTGGCGGCGGTGGCGCTGGATTGCTGATTTATAAACGTTTTTTTCCCAATATATCCCAGACGTATCAAATTAATGTAGGGGTTGGTGGGAAAGGAACTGACACACCAATAACAAATGATCCCTACTGGGGCACAGATGGAGAGAGTGGCACCAGTACAGAGCTCAAAAGCCTGAGCTATAACACTGTATACATCAGTGCATCTGGGGGCGGTGGCGGTGGCCAATTGCTTGGCAAAAATGGAGGTTCAGGCGGTGGATCCCAGTATTATTCAGCAGGTAAGTTATGGGCTGGTGTGCAGGATCCACCATCAGCCACATGCGCTGTATACAATTACGGATTAATATTTGGACTATACACAAATACTATTTTGACACAACCAAGTATTGATATGCAATACGGATGTCCTGGAATGGCAGGGGATGAACAAAGAGGGTATGGTTTTAGTGGTCCAGGAGGTGGATCATATTCTGTAGGGGAGCCGTGCACATGTACAGGGGGGATGGGATTTTCTGTAAATATAACAGGTAAATTAACTCCATATGCAGCAGGAGGAGGGGGGTATGGATATGGTTCCATGGGAAGTAGGGTATGTGGAGGAGGAGGTTCAGGGGGGTATGCATGGAATGAAACACATCGTGTTGTAATAGGAGGATCAACCCCAGGAGGTAGTGGGTACCCCAATACAGGATCAGGTGGAGCATCTGCAGGAGCAGGCAAAACCAAATCAGGATCAGGTGCTGATGGAGTGTTGATCATAGCATGGGACCCTCTAATATTACCATGCCCGCTGAACTATTACAACAACGGAACCAGTGATTCATTTACTTGTGAGCCATGCCAACCTGGATGGATAACATTTACAGAAGGTGCTTCATCGTGTCTGCAATGCAATAGAGGTATGTTTCCAAATAGAACATCTGGTTTATTCCAAGAATGCAAAAAAACAGACCAATGCAATACGACCAGTTCTCAGTGTAAAAATGACGGACTCAATATATGTTGTGGTAATAACACATACTTCAATTATGGAATCTCCACACAGTGTATGCCATGCAACGAGCAGTCATATTCAATTGATGGATCTGAACCTACTTGTACTCAGTGTCCAGAATTCAGCAAAAAAACAGATGCAAAATTGGGATACTTCTGTGAATGTGATCTGTCCCTGGGGTTGTATATGCACAACCTTACATCCAACACGTGCATGCAATGCCCAGCAGATCATTATTGCCAGTCACATCAGCGTAAATTCCCTTGCCCGAAGGGTACTTTCAGACCTGTAGACAGTCTTCCTGTTGATACATGCCTAAATTGCAGCAAACCAATTGATATAAGTGAATTTGAATGGACAGACGCTGGAGTTTGTGCATTTCAATGCATTCAGGGATACTACCTATTTGATACTGGTCTTGGATGGGCGTGTTTTGAATGCACTCAAAACTCATCATGCGGATTGGGCAGGTATGCTCCTGCATGTCTTCCAGGGGGTACACTCAATACCAACTGTGTTGAATGCCCTCCCAAACCACTTGAAACTAAATGGATTTTTTCATGTGACTTTGTTTGCAGTGTGTCTACAAAGTACTTCAACAGTACCAGCAGAACATGTAACACCTGCTCAAAACCAACGTGTGATCCTGGGTGGAATGCAACACTGTGTAACAAAGACAAGGACTCTGTGTGTGAAGCGTGCTCCAATGGCCCAGTGAATGGACAGTACAAGTGGACAAATCAGACATGTGGATTTGAATGCTCTGGCACTGCATACTTTAACAAGACAAACAACAAAACCTGCCAAAATTGTGATGAGGGAACATACAGATCATCTCCTACCTCCTGCTCCAAATGCACAACAACCCAGTGTGATGCAGGAAAATACAGAACACAATGTCTCAAAGGAGAAATTGCAGATTCTTTCTGTGATTCGTGTACAAACTCACCAGGAGGAGCATTCACATGGACAGAGCAATGCAACTTCATATGCAATACTGGGTTTTTCCTCAACAATAGCAGGTGTTTGGCCTGTACTGTCTGTCCTCCAGGAACAATCAGCACAAAATGCACAGCAGAAAAAGATTCCGTTTGTAAAGATTGCACAAACGCGCCTGTGGAGGGTGGATTCAACTGGACCAGCGGGTGTGAGTTTGTGTGTGGTGGCGGACTGTACTACAGCACTTCTGCTAACAAGTGTCTGCAGTGCACACTTTCTCAATGCCAGCCAGGTCAGATCACCAACCAGTGCACTGATACCAACAACAATCCTGGATGTACAGATTGTCCCAACAAACCAACTGGCTCAGGGGTTGTATGGAAAGACAGGACGTGTGACTTTGAATGTGATAGTGGACTGTACTACAGTGCCGCCTCAAACAAATGCCTGCAATGCACACTCCCGCAATGCCCGCTAGGACAGACAGCCAACCCGTGCACTGATGCTGACAACACCCCTGGATGCATCGACTGCCCCAACAAACCCCTGGGCGCTGGAGTCGTATGGAAAGAAGGCTGTGACTTCAACTGCACAGATGGCCTGTACTTCAGCCGGAGCAACAACCGCTGCCTGGAATGCATACGCCCAACCTGCCCCGCCGGCCAGTACGCTGCGGAATGCACAGACCAGATCAACACCCCGTCATGCACAGTCTGCTCCAACAGACCCGTCAGCGGCCCGTTCAACTGGACCAGCGCGTGCAACTTCACCTGCACCAACGGCACGTACTACTATGATCTCAGCAGCAAGTGCGTCCCCTGCGCTGCCGGCACCTACCTCCTCGCACCACCGCTGACCGGCTGCGCCGCATGCTCCACTACAGCGTGTCCCGGCGGCCAGTATCGCACGCAATGCGCCTCAGGCTCCGTGCGGGACGCCGTGTGCACCCAATGCAAGACCCCTGTCGCAGGGCCGTTCAGCTGGACAAGCCAGTGCGCCTTCGCCTGCGCGAATCAGACGTTCCTCAGCGGCAACGGCACCAACTGCACCAGGTGCACCCCGCAGTGCCCGAACGGCAGCTATATCAGCACTCCGTGCAACGCTACAGCGGATATCAGCTGCTCTAGATGCAATGTAATCCCTGAGCCCCCTGGGTCGTTCAACTGGACGGGGGGGTGCAATTTCAAATGTCTGACAGGGCTAGTCTGGAACAGCACACACTGCGTGGATGAGGCGGCTGTGGAGATGGTGATAGTAAAGACAACTACGGACATAGAGCTCAACAACACAGTTGAAGAAGTCTGCAATAATCTGGAAGTATTAGTGCAAGCGGTGGTTGTTGTCATGGAAGGGCTGTATGGAGTGCCGTTTGCTGGAAATGTCACAGCAGTGAATAATATGACAGTGGATGTGGCGTGTGATTTTTCTAGCACATCTTCTGTAGTGGTAATACCCAACAATAATAACAGCAATATTACATCTCTAATCAATGTCACCGATGGCAACTCTTCAACTGCAAAACGACGACTTTTAACTTCAGTCTCTGGTAAAGGGGGTGCAAGCCATCCAGTGACATCTGGAAAGGTTGAAACAACTTCAAGAGGTACAGTGCCAGCAGAACATTCCAACGGCGTTGACCCCAATTCTAACAATAAAGGAATCCAGAACAGATTGCAAGGCTCTGCCCTCAATCCTGCTGGAATAAACTCTACATCTTCAAACCAAAAGGCATTGATAGACTCACCAACCAACAGTCCAGCAATGGATTCTGGAGCCATCATAGGAGGAATCATAGCGGGGGTTGTTGTTGCAGTGATAACAATAGCAGTATCTTTATGCTGTTGTAACAAATGTTTCAGGCAATTCTTCTTCGGGCCCAGATTTGGAGCTAAGATGATGATACCACCGACAACCCAGCGCTACAATCTCATGATGCCTCGCATTTGCACGCCCCCCGAGAAGGAGCCGTAGACACAATGGTGTTAACAAAAAATACGGTAATAAAATTGTAGACCTTTTTAAAATTAAAACCACCCCAATAAAAGGCCCCCCAAACACAGATCCAACAGCAAAACCCATATGTCCACGCCCCAGAGAATGCACGACTCCACTCACCGCCTGCCGTTTCCCAACGATTTACCCGACAGCGACGCGAGCGACGATTCTGACACTGCCATGCCCACAACAATCGAGGCCTGGATGCACCGCCCCCCGACGTTTGTCTTCGCTGACGCCGCGCGCACGATGCTTGTCTGGGACACCGAGGAGGGCGGCGGGATCGTCACGAAGCACTGCATAGGGAAGCTGCCTGCCCAGCACGCGGAATCGGTGATTACGATGCTCATGAAGGAGATTGAGCTCCTCAGCCGCGGCAAACAACCCTCGCAGCGTTCTGGGAAGCGGATGCGCAAGGGATAGGGACTGGACTTTATTTTCCTAGTAAAATGTTTTGGTCCTTGGACTCATGTGTGTTGATGCTGGATAAGTTCTGAAAACTTTCCTTGTTTGTAGTAGTGATAATATCCAAATGATTCAATTTAGTAAAACATTTCAGTACCAAAAAACCGGCTTGTGTTGCACAGTGTTTTGCTGGGTTCATATACAGTGCCACGTTATCATCAGACATGTCCAGCAGTATTTGAAAATATATTATTATTTCAAAGAGTGTTGATAGTCAACCTGCCTACCAGAGGACAGTATACCTTCCAAACTACAAAAATTCCATCAAATTCCCAGAAGAAGTTGCATGTAAAAATTATCCACCATTCGGGGGACTTGAACCCCCGACCACGCGGTTAAAAGCCGTGCGCTCTTCCAACTGAGCTAGAATGGCGTGTTGTGGTGGGGTTGTAAATTGAAATTTATATTTTGAAATCAACCCTCACACCAAACCATTCTTTCAATTGGAATGGATTTTTGGTTTTAAATGGAATGCCTAATCCGTATTAGAGTATCCTGCCCGCCCGCCCCTGTTGTCACATGGGGACCGCGAACACTCCTGAAATCAAGACCAACTTCCCGTTTCGCATAGGGATGATGGACGCGTGTGGCAGCATGACAATCACTGCAAACGTAGAGTTTACCTCTTGTGAACCCAAGAGTGAGTTCCTGTCTGTGGTCCAGAGCTTTTGTGGCAAGCTTAGGCAGGAAATGAGCGAGGAGTATGACTGGAGAACAAAGGCCTCGAATGATATCCGAACCATCAAGTCAAAACTCGAATTGCTCTCGACCAACGGACACGGCACGATTTTGAAGGGCAGTGTCGAGTTCAATGTGCGAGAAAATAACGAGAGTTTATCCCTTACGACCAAGGGCACGTTTTTGTCTGCGATTGAATCCTTCTGTCGTGAACTAGAACAGGAGATGGACGGGCATTATGACGAGAGGAAGGAGGCGTGTCTCGGGCAATAAATCCTATCATCAACAGACACGAGACACACGAAAATATTTTATTTTTCAAGTTCACGCGCGCTCTCCGCGAATGCGCCGGGCGAGCTGCATATCCTTCGGGTAGATGGTCACGCGTTTGGCGTGAATCGCGCAGAGATTGGTATCCTCGAACAGGCTCACGAGGTAAGCCTCTGCTGCCTCCTGCAAGGCCAGCAGGGCCAAGGACTCGAACCTGAGCTCGGACCTGAAACGCGCCGCCACCTCACGCACGAGCCTCCAGAACGGGGCCTTGCGCAGGAGAAGCTCGGTGGATTTCTGGTACCGACGGATCTCACGCAACGCCACCGTGCCCGGGCGATAACGGTGCGGCTTCTTACCGGCTGTGACTGGCGCGGCCTTGCGTGCTGCTTTCGTGGCCAATGCACGCCTCGGGGCCTTGCCTCCCATGTTCTTGCGCGCCGTCTGCTTGGTGCGGGCCATAGATTATTTTTTGGGTGAGGGGGGCTGGATGGTCTGGTTTTATCGTGGATTGGTTGGGTGCATAGGGGTGGATAGACCCGCATAAGGCTGGATAGACCTGAAAAATACCGGACAAGCCTGGACAAGGCTGGAAAATGCTGCATGAACCAGTTGTTTACTAGTTAGCCTTGACAGAGCTTTGCTTCTTAAGTTGCAAGCATTGATCCTACCTGGTAATAAATAACTAAAGATGGCACGCAATGGTCAGAGGGTCAAAATCGAACTGGATGATGATACTACAGCAAGCATTACATCAGGATCCACAAGGAGATCAGCCAGGAGCGTCGCACGCAAGTCCTAAAATCCTTGTTCGACAACATGACTAGCCGCGTGAACGAAGCATTCAGCGCTTCACCACCTCTGCGATGAGATTTCAAGGATCCTGACCCTCACACGCTCCAACACGAAAAACACATACGCGGCCGGACTCACAGATCCTCTTGAGCACACACTTTGGCCGCGTACTCCTCC
>CAYQOJ010000004.1:10992-55080 GCA_964419105.1 uncultured Methylococcus sp. | reverse complement strand
GAGGCAAGACGATCTATGCTGTTTGGATACTATAAGAAAACTGCATGGAGGAAAAAGTTATTCGGATTGGTAGGCAAACGGTCTGAGGATGTAAACCACGATGACGAATAATAGCATATCTATAATTATTTATTCTTATAAAGGCAAATTCCTTAAGAACGTTCTTGATACGATTAATAATAATACTAAAAATGATTTTACGGTTTTAGTAATTGATCAGCACCCACTAATACGTAGTAAAAATATTTTGCCAGAGTCTGAAAGATTTTTTTATAGACACATCTTTTGGGACTTTATAGATAGCCCATGTGCATATAAAGCAAATGAAATTAGCCTTGTTCAGTCAGAGTATGTGGCAATAGTATCAGATGATATTTTGTTAAGTCCAGGATGGGATGAAGAATTAATATCTTTTATTGATAACAGGGACATAATCGTTTCTGGCTCAGGGCAAAGAAGTGTGGTTCAAAAGGATAAGTATTTTTTGGGAATACAATCCTTTGATTCAGAATGGTTTAACCTAAGTCAGTATGTCGATAGAAACTTTATTTTTGGCAAAAGAGAGCATTTTGTAAATGCACAATACCCCACCTTTATAAAATATCATGGAGAAGAAGAGTTGCTCAGTTTGAAGTTCTTTAAAGGTGGCATAGACATCTGGTCTGCTCCAACAAGGATATATTCTGATTATAAACTTAGACCAATTGAGACATTATATTGTCCATACTCTATAACCCACAACTACAATAGCGCCATTGATCTTATTAGGGCTGGTGTTGGAACAACTGAGGGTATTAGAACCACAGACCAGTTCTTAGAGTTTCACAAGATTAATATTCATGATCTAAAGAGGCTGCCATTCCCAAACCAGGATGTCGAATATGACCCCAACAAAATGGCATTTCAGCAAGTTGATGCAAGAAAATTTGCTGCAGTTACAAAGGCAATTTACTAGATAGGGTATAATAGTACTATGACACACAGAATACACATTATAGATAACTTCATAACACCAGAGGATGCACAGACTCTAATCGATCAGCAGAATGACCCAAACGCTGAAAGAAATCCATACCCAGAATACTATGCCAAAAGATATGGCGGTACGTCATTACCATACAATAAAACGGTTATGGACATTATGATTAAGTATGGGCTTAAGTCTAATCAGGTTCATAAAGAGCAGAATGGATTCGTCAACCCAATATACGTATTTAAGGGGTTTGGGTCTCACTGGCTTGCTGGAACCAAGGGTGGCCTACACTTAGATGCTCAAGATCCAGAACCTTTTATTGAGTGGAGCACGATTATATATTTAAGTGATCCCGCTGATTATGAGGGTGGGGTAATCTATTTCCCAAATCAAGATTTTGAATATAAGCCAAGAAAATATTCTGCTGTATTTTTCCCAAGCGCTGGCTCTGAATATATCCATGGAATAACAACGGTAACAAGTGGACACAGATATACAGCACTATATATGCACACAAGTATTCCTAATTTTGCTGATCCAGACTTTCATTCAGCAGAAGAGACATCTAGGTGGGCAGCACAAGATCATCCGAATAACGAGAAGTGAGAAGACATGAAAGAACTTGACTACGAAATACTAGACCTTGGCCTTGTATATTATAAAAATGCTGTAGAGAATCCACAAGAAATTATTGATATTATCAATAACACCAATGAAAGATTTTCTAAGGAAGAGCATGGCTCCGCTTACACGTCTGAAGTTGACTGGGTTCCATGGGAATATGGACATGGAGAGAACAAGCAAACCTTCTGTTGGCAAAAATTCTTCCCACAAGAGCACGACATATCAGATAACGACTACTATGCAAAGGAAAGAAAGTATGTGTCTAAAAGACTCTATGATGCTTTAGATAGGGCAACTGCACACTACACAACACAAATCTATCCATTTGCTGGGGAAAACATTAAGTCTAGAGAGTTTAGTATTCACTTGCTAAGATATGAAAAGGGAGGGTATCTGCCAGCACACCAAGATCATGGAGTAAGTAGTAGAGTTCTTTCTACAGTAATGTATCTAAACGACGACTATGAGGGTGGAGAAATGATATTTCAAAATTCTGGAATTTCTATTAAGCCAGAGGCTGGAAGCATCATCTACTTCCCATCAAACTTTTTGTATGTTCATGAGGTTGCAGAAATTAAAAGTGGCACCAGATATTCCATGCCACATTGGTACCACAATATGCATACACCCATTAAGTCTACTGGAGAAGCATGATGATAAAAAAGATCTATACTAATATTAAAATGTTTTTCTGGATTAGAAAAATGAAAAAAATAGATAAGAAGAGAAAGTTTATATACTAAATGCCTGCCCCAGTTGAGTATCAGGATACCAACGGGGATTCTGTAAGGTATAGTCCTTGGGGTCCTCTTTCGTATGATAGAGCAAAAATAACTCCAGCAATTGATGAAGATTTAGTTTTGGCATTTTCTGGTACCATGTCTGAGACTGTTCTAGAGTCTCACCTAAAAAGATGGAAACCGTATGCAGATAAGATTAATTCCCTTGGTTTTAGGTCAGATGAGTTGACTAATGACCACAATGAAAAATATCATATTATTTTTCTGGGTGACTCAAATACATTTGGAGAAGGATTGGAAAAAGAAGAGATGTGGTCAAAAATAGTCTATAACCATATTAATTCTATAACTCCATGCTCTGGATACTTTAATCTTGGTTTGCCTGGAAGATCTAACCTAGACATGATATCAAATATCTATAAGTATATTAAAAGTTATGGAAAGCCAGATGTTATTTTCTTGCATCTGACAGAGTTGTCACGATTTTATGGGTTTGATCCGATAAGAAAAACTGCATGCACAGTAAAATATGATAAAGGAAATTATGAAGTTATCAGGTTAGTAATGTATGACTACTACATGATGTTAGAAAAATACTGCAAAGATAATGGCATTCTTTTAATTTCTTTTACTTGGGACATAGAGAAGTCTGATAATTTTGATAGTGGGTTTGAGACAGTACAGCAGTTTTTCAAAAATATGAATTTTGAAACTTTTGTGTCAATTAAATCAGAAGATATGCAGAAGTGGCTTTATTTAAATAATGATAATACAGATTATTTTGTGATTGCTAGAGATGGAAGTCACTACGGATTAGGGTATAATTTATATTGGTCTAAAGTAGCAATACAGGAATGGGAGAAAAATCGTGAAGATTCTAGGTATAAATGAGACAACTCATGACGCATCTATGACACTTATTGAAGATGGAAAAATTCTTTTTGCTGGGCACTCAGAAAGATACAGTAAAGAAAAAAATGATTGGTTTAATAACCACTCACTCATGAATGATTTGCTAAGATATGGATACCCAGATCAAATTGCATACTATGAAAAGCCATGGCTTAAAAAGACTAGACTTAAATTCTTTGGTGGATTTGGTGGTGGAAAACCATTCTTTGAGCAGACGGAACTAAGAAATATTCCACGAACAAACTTCTCTCATCATTACTCTCACGCAGCAGCAGGGTACTATACAAGTAACTTTAACGAAGCAGTTATTGTTGTTTTAGATGCAATAGGAGAATGGAATACTTCTACGATATGGGTTGGTGTTGGAGACAAGATAACCCCTATAGAAAAGCACAACTACCCATTTAGTTTCGGATTGTTTTATTCTGCCTTTACCCAGTTGGTTGGGCTAAAACCAAACGAAGAAGAATATATTATGATGGGCATGGCTGCATATGGAGACCCAAATAAATATCTTGAAAAAGTAAATAGATATTTTCCAGGCATAAATGAACAAAGGTATAATTTTCATAAAGGCATTGACGACTGGGGACTAGAAATAACTGAACAAGATAAATTTGATATTGCAGCCTCAGCACAGTTGGTGTATGAGCGTAGAATGATAGAGTTTATGAAGTATGCTAAAGATAAGACTGGAAAGAAGAACCTAGTTTTTATGGGTGGTTGCGCTCTTAATGCATCAGCCAATACACTGCTATGGGATATCTTTGATATGATATGGATTATGCCAAATCCAGGAGATGCAGGCTCATCACTAGGTGCTGCTGCTGCATTATATGGAAAACATGTTGATTGGGAAGGTCCATACCTGGGTCACGATCTTGGTGGACAATATCCAGTAGATCAAATTCTTGAAGGTCTTTTTGCTAATAAGATTGTCGCTGTTGCTACGGGAAGGGCTGAGTATGGGCCAAGAGCGTTAGGAAATAGAAGCATCTTGGCAGACCCAAGAGACCCAGACATTAAAGACAAGGTCAACCTAATTAAAAAAAGAGAATTGTTTAGGCCATTTGCCCCAGTTATTATGGAAGAGCACGCAAGCGAGTGGTTTGATATGGACTACACATCTCCATATATGCAATACACACCAAGATGTTTAAAGCCAGACTTAATTCCATCTGTAGTGCATCATGACGGAACCTCTAGAGTTCAGACCGTTAATGCCAATCAGCATCCTGGTCTATATGAAGTTCTTAAGAAATTTTATGAAAAGACTGGCGTTCCTATTCTCCTTAACACAAGCCTAAACGTTAAAGGTCAGCCACTAGTTAACGATCATCACGACATTAGGCTGTGGGAAGAAACATACAACTTTAAGATATGCAGGTAGCAAATGTATTCGGATAATGTAAGAGGTTTTATATCGCATGATAGTCTTGATCATTTAGACACAAGAACCAACCTACCACCTGAAGGTTTTCTTAGTGCCTCTGGATATTATATAACTGAAAACATAGGTCATGGGTTTGTGGTTGATGGACCACCAGTATTTTACAGAATAAATGGTCATGGATTTAGATCAAAGCACTTTGATAATTTTGATAATGATAAAACCACTATACTGTTTTCTGGTTGCTCTTGGACGTTTGGTGAAGGGTTGCCAGAGGAATATATTTGGCCAAGACTTGTTTCTAATAAATTTTCTGAATCTGGGAATGAAACTGATTTTTATAACTTGGGGTATATGGGTCAGTCTATACACCACATAATTAAAAATGTTTATTCGTTTATTAGAAAATATGGCAAGCCAAAGTATTTAATGTTATGTTTTCCAGACATACAAAGAAATATTTACTATTCTCCAAAGCAAGAAGAGTACATTAAGGCATATGTAAACACTTCATTTATTGGAAGCAAAGATAAGGACAGGGAGCGATACACTAAAAATTATCAGGCAGAGGATAATCTTCTGCTGGCAACAACATTAATTTTTGGTCTTGAAGATTTTTGTGAGGAGGCTGGCATAAAATTAATTTGGACAACCTGGAACAATACTGACTACGATACATACAAAAACTTAGGCTTTAAAAATTTAATGGATCCAGACACATCCTTTATACCAGCAAATCCATCCTACAGAAAGTCCAATTCTCCATATTACCCAAACTCAGACAACCTCCCCTATTGGGAAGAGGCTAGGGATGGGGCACACCCAGGAACCTGCTGGACACACTTCATATCTGATAAATTCTACAAGGAGGCTACAAAATGATAAAGGCTATTAAACTCATATGGTTTATCTTAAAAAATCCAAAAAGGTACCGTAAGATTAAAAAGAGTAACGGACACATCTACTAAACTCCTGGTGGTATAATTAGGTTATATCCACTATGGTGGAATAACAAATGGAGGTTGCATGAACGCAGCAAAAGGAACGGTAGCATCAATCATTGAGGTTGCCAAAAAAGAAGTTGGAACCATTGAGGGTCCAAAAGATAATGAAACAAAGTATGGTAAGTGGACTGGTGTAAACTTCCAGCCATGGTGCCAATCTTTTGTGTCTTGGTGTGCACACACCGCAGGTTTAAATCCAAAGAAGTATCCAAAGTCAGCGTCGACTGTGGCTGCATCTGATTGGTTTAAAAAGAATAATCGATGGGCAGATGCTCGTAACGATGACCCTACACCAGGAGACTGGATCTACTTTGATTTTCCTGAAGATGGGGTCAACAGAATCTCTCATGTTGGAATCTGTATTAAGAATAATGGTGACGGAACCATTCAGGTTATTGAGGGTAACACTTCTGGTACCGCAAAGGGTGACCAGAGAAATGGCGGAATGTGTGTTGAAAAGACACGTGCATACGTCAAGAATAACAAGAAGAAACTAATCAACGGTGTCGTTGGTTGGGGTCGTCCTGTTTATGTTGGTGAAGAGGGTCAGCCACTGCTTAATAAGGCAGAGGCACCAAAGCCAGCAAAAAAGGCTGCTAAGAAGCCAGCAAAGAAATCTGCTGGTGGTGGTAAGCCTATGCAAGTTATGTAAGGAAAAAATGAAAGTTCAATTACCGATAGACGGGAAACTTGGAAAAAATTTCAAGATCACGTCTCCTTTTGGTTGGAGAGTCCATCCAATAACAAAAAAGAAAAGACACCATAATGGTGTCGACCTATGGTCTAGCAAAGAGCCGTGCTACGTAGAGTCATTCTACAAGGGCACTGTAATTCATGCGGGACCATCTAAACTGAAGAAGTCTAACGGAGAGCCAGACGGTTTTGGATACTATGTAACCGTTCGTCATATGATTGGTGGAGATTACTACACATCTTTGTATGCACATATGCTCAAGGGATCTCTTCAGGTTAAAGTTGGTGATAAAGTTGAGGCTGGTACAGTTTTAGGTAAAATGGGTACTAGCGGAGCATCAACTGGGAAGCATTTGCACTGGGAAATCTGGAAGGGTAAAACCCACGGATGGACTGATGATGGCAGAGGCTTTGTGGAGCCAATTGAGTTTGCAAAAGCACTCATGGCTATGGAGTCTGTTAGGGAGGCAGCACCTGTTGCAACCCCAAAGACTGCACCAGTTGCTCCTGCTCCAGTTCATGGGGCAAGACCAAAAACACCAAAACCTGCAGTTAAAAAGGCTCCTGCAAAGAAACCTGCAAAGGCTGCACAAAAAGTATCCACCGCATCGAAACCTATGGTGGCTGAGTAGTGGAGTCAAGGAGAAGAAGCGTATATAAGTCTGTATCTTGGTATATAGTCAATATCGCTATGGTGGCAGTAGTGGCCTATTTCTTTGTTGGAAATTGGGTTGCTGCTGTCGCCCTCTCCTTGACACAAACGCTTGTAGAGAGTATAATATACTATGGGCACGAACGTGCTTGGACCAAATTTGGAAGGAATGTTGCATAATGAGAATTAAGATTATTAGATTTGTCGTAAAGGCACTTGGCTATGAGTGGTCTGGAGACAATCTTAATTTACCAATATGGTATGTGAAAGAGAAAAAGAAAAATAAGAATGCCAGCCTATGATTACTCCTGTATTAATTGTGATTCACAGGTAACAAAAGAGAGATCAATCTCCGCACCTGAACCAGAGTATCTATGTGAGACTTGCGGATATAAGTTAAATCGTGTATACTCTGCTGTAGCAGTTACTTTTAATGGTAGCGGTTTTTATAAAACAGACAACCGTAAATAGAAGGGTATAATTATGAGCACAATGGTAGAAAAAGAGTGGACGCTTACTGCACTTGATAGATGCGATAATGGCGGATGCTCTGCACAAGCATACGTAATGGTTAAAGGGGTTTCTGGAGAACTAACATTCTGTGCCCACCACTATAATAAAATTATGGATAATGCCGTGGGATATGATGCAATGATGAAGTTTGCATTTGAAATTACAGACGAGCGAGATAGGCTTGTCGAGAATAGACTTATAGGAAGTGAAAACTAATGTACGAGTATTTTGTTAAAGAAGTTACTAAAGTCGTAGATGGAGATACAATCGATGTTGTAATTGATCTAGGTTTTAGTATCATGTATGCCTCACGAGTTAGATTGGCTGGCATTGACACCCCAGAGTCTAGAACTTCAGATAAAAAAGAAAAGGCTCTTGGACTTGAGTCTAAAAAATATTTAACTGATAGACTAAAGGCTGCCAAAAATATTGTTATTAAGACTGAAAAACTTGATAGTTCTGAGAAGTATGGAAGAATACTTGGATGGCTTTACCTGGATGGAGATGGCAATTCCGTAAACCATGAGATGATCGAAAAAGGTTATGCTTGGGGGTATCTTGGAGATACAAAGGTAAAGGACTTTGATGCTCTTGCAAAGCAGAGGGCAAAAAGTGACCAGTGAAGAAGATAAGTTTTTAGAAGAGTTAATCCTTAATGGAGCAGTAGAGGTTGTTGGAATTGATCTGGAGACCAATGAGCCACTATATACTTTTACAGAAAAACTAGCACAATTTTCTCCAGCACTTCATAAGGACATGTCAAATTATTTCTATAAAGAAATGATGTTTCTTTGGGAAAATGGTTTTATAGAGATGGACATAACAGAGTCAAATCCAACCGTAAGGCTAACAGAAAAGGCATTAGATGAAACAAAGACTAGGAGTTTAAAGAGAGACCAGTGGTATAGCCTAAAGGAGATTATACGACTCATGTCCGCAGATGAGTAGTATAATATTTAGGGATATATATGGAATATTTTCTTGGGTCTATAGTAACTCTGATAACAATGTTTCTTGTGTCAAAGTATGCCTCTAGGGCTGTCTCTGAACACGTAAAAACATTTGTTGGGGTTAAGTATAGCCAAAGTGGCATGTTTTCATTAGTTAAACCATTTCTTCCAACCAATACAGAGTTGCGTAGACTCAAGAGTACTCAGTCTATGGATCTAAGACTTAGGTCACAAAAAAGAGTAATCATATTTGATGGAATGGCATATTGGATACATAACCACAGCCTGTATACCGCAGAAGTTACTGCTGGTGATGAGGTGCAAAAAGAAACAGCAAAAATAGTTGACACCATGTCTATGGATAAGGTACAATTAGATAAGATATCGTTCATTGTAGACAAACTAACGGAAGGACTACCAAATGAGAGTGGGGATTCAAGGAACCCGTAACTTCTCAGATTACAACGTATTTTTGAGAGCAATGGGTGTTGCCCTGTCTGGACTTAAGAATGATGATACTGAGATAACCATCTATTCTGCAGGTCCACACATTATTAACAACATGGGGATTGCTTTTACTAATATTACAGAAAGATCTCTGAAGGGTCTAGGGAAGAAGATTAAGTTTATTCGTGTACCTCCTGGGTGGCTAGAAGAAAACATGTCTGATATGGAATACTTTGCATTTTTTAGTAAACCAAGGGAGCCAGTGTCAAGACTAGTTGATGTCGCAGAACAGCACGACATTGATGTTGGGGTATATAGGTATTAAAAATGTTAAACAAAGGAGTAACTATGCTAGTTAATTCGTTAGAAAAAATGGAGCAGATTGTAGATAAGCACTCTGCTTTGTCTTGGGATGGATGGACTGTTCTAGAGGACAGAAAGAATCTCAATGGTGCAACTTCAATTGATGGTGCATATGTAAATGGTAAGTGGATCATTCGTAAACGTTACGAGCCTACCCAACAGGGCTGGGATATTCCAAATAAATTTGGGATGTGACCCCCATGAACAGACACGAATGGAAAAATCGTGCCTCCTGTAAAGACTACGACTTTAATTTATTTTTTGATAAATATGAAGACGACCTAAACTTAAGACCAGCAATAGACAAACTCTGTTCGGATTGTCCAGTTGCAAGACAGTGTTTTGCGGTTGGAGTGTCTCAAAAAGAATGGGGCGTGTGGGGCGGAATTTATCTAGAGGATGGTTCAATATCTAGAGAGTTCAATAAACACAGGAGCAAGGCTCAGTGGGCTGAAAAGTGGCAGTCACTAACAATGGACAAATAGATTGGGAAGTAAATGATTATACAGATTATTGGGTTGCCAGGTGCGGGAAAAACCGTATTGGCAAAGGCATTGAAAGAACGGATCAATGCTATACACCTAAATGCCGATGAGGTTAGAGCAACCATCAATAGTGATCTTGGCTTTGATGTTTCGGATAGGGTTGAGCATGCCAGAAGACTTGGAGAGATATCAAAACTTTTATCTAATCAAGGCAATACTGTAGTCGTAGATTTTGTATGTCCAACTAAAGAAACAAGAAATGCTTTTGGAAAGCCAGACCTTCTTGTGTGGGTTGATAGAATCAAGTCTGGGAGATTTGAAGACACAAATGCTATGTGGCAAGAGCCAACCAAATTTGATATTCGTATTCTAGATGGGTATACAATAGAACAGGAAGTGGATACAGTTATTCAGGCAGGTAATCTGTTTGACTGGTCTGCGCCATGTACCCTGCAACTTGGTAGATATCAGCCATGGCATGAGGGGCATCAGGCATTGAAGGAGGAGGCTCACAAAAGAACTAGTCAGGTGCTAGTAGGTGTGAGAAATACTTATGGAACTTCGGAAAAAGATCCGCTTACTTATACGCAAGTTAGAGATCGAATACTTGAAAATAACAGAAATATATTCAAAGACACATTGGTGGTAAGGCTTCCAAACATTACTAACATTGTGTATGGTAGAGATGTTGGTTATAAAATCGAACAAGTAGATTTGGGGGCAGAGATTCATGCTATATCGGCTACTCAGAAGCGCAAAGAACTTGGTCTATAGTATTTTGTTTGAGAATAAGATTGCCGAAGCAGAAGAGAGGATATACTTCCATGAAAGTAACAAGAAGTAGATCATTTGTAAAGGCTCTTAGTTATAGGATTTGGGGTACCCTATCTTCATTTTTAGTGGTATATATAATTACTGGAAGTGCAGCGTTGTCTGGAATCATAGCATTCTGGGAAACTGTTCTTAAGATATTTGTATACTATACTCATGAGCGTGGCTGGAATTATATACAGTGGGGAAGAATCACTGATAGTATGAATAAGGATAAATAATGTATACAGATGCAATGAAAATGGCATTCCACTCTATTAGAGCGCCAAAGGGCTTCTCTCTTCAGATTATTGATCATGATCATTTTTTGACTGTAAAGGCTAGTGAAAAACAATTCATGTCCCTACTTGACGAAGAGAAGCGTAATGCTGTAGAATATATGGTGAGGGTCAAGAAGGCCCTTGAGGATAATGGGGCTATCGTACTTTTGGTACGAGAAGGTGGAGTAGAAGAATAATGCAAACGTTCTTGCCGTCTAAGAGTTTTGCTACATCAGCAAGCATGCTAGATTCTAAGCGACTCAATAAGCAGGTACTTGAGGGGTATCAAATTCTGAAGGTTCTATCTAGTGATGACCCATTTGCTGGTTGGCGCAATCATCCTGCCGTAAAGATGTGGCGTGGTGCTGAGTCAATCTTGCATACATATGTTATGTCTATGGTTGATGAGGCTAAAAAGCGTGGCATTAAGACTGACAAGAATGAAGAAAATATTCGTGGTCTTGTATCAGTAAATGGTGATTGGTGGGGCAAAGAGTTTCCTCAGTGGTATCAAAATTCAGCAATAATGAGGCTTGTAACTACAACCCATCGTGCCAATCTATACAAAAAAGATCCAGAGTTCTATAACACTTTTGCCTATGCCGTAAATAGCAAAGACAATATGCCATGCTGTGACGGATGCAAGTATTTTTGGGTAACTCATAAACTAGATGGTAGGTCCAAGTGGTAGAGTTTGGATCGTTTATACTCTTTATGGCTTTGTTGGGAGCAGCCATATATCAAGTAATTAGTTTGAGATTAAGGTTGGCAAAGGCTATTTCTGCACTTGCACAAGAAAAGGCAGATGTTCTTGTTCTATCAAAAAAATTAGGAGAGGCACTTGCAGAAAAATCTCTATCAGACAATGAAGGCTTTGTTAAATTTTTAAATACTTCTAGAGATTGGGCTTTTGAGTACATAGAGGCTGTACAAAGTAAAATAGTTAATTTAAAAGATGCCATGGACAGCGGTTCTGACCCTGATATAAAGTTGGCCTATGAAGATTTAATTGGAATGATTCCAGAAAGTAAAGATACAAAATGAGAGACATAATACTATCAGTGATTACAGGTTTTGCGTGTGGCGTAGTATTTGCTGCATTCAAATTGCCAGTTCCAGCACCTCCAGTATTTGCTGGGGTGGCAGGAATTATCGGCCTTTGGGCTGGTTATGGTATACTAGTAAAGGTTCTATCCTAAAGGAGGAAGAATATGAATAATGAACAACTAAAGGCTATGCTTGCATCATACGGACGATCAGTTCTGGGTGCAGCAGCAGCACTATATATGGCAGGCGTTCCAACAGAAGACTTGCTTTACTCACTTGTAGCAGCAATTGCTCCAGTAGCATTGCGTGCACTTAATCCAAATGACCCATCATTCGGACGTGTGCCTGCTGTTGAAGATGTTGAAGCAGCACTAAAGAACGTTCCAGTCAAGAAGGCAACTGCAAAGAAGGCTCCTGCTAAGAAGGCCCCAGTTAAAAAGGCTCCAGCAAAGAAGTCATCTGGCGGTGGCGGTGGTGGCGCAGGAAGCCATCAGGTACTATAAACTTACAGTAAGTTGGCACAATAGGCGAGGGATTAATTTCTCTCGCCTTTTGTGTTATACAAATCAAGTAGTATAATATAATTAACCCTGCACGGGAATCTTAGGATGGATTAGTTACCTATCTTTGTGACCGTGGCCATAGGCAGCGGAATTACGTCCTGTGCAGGGTCCTACAGACAAGAGAATATGACCGAAAAGCAGAAAGCCTATCAAGAACGACAAAAGTTCCGTAAGCGCTTGGCTGAGTTCAAGCAATCAAAAGGCTGTGCTGACTGTGGAGAAAACAACCCCATAGTTTTAGACTTTGATCATTTGCGTGATAAAAAGTACAACATTTCTCAAATGGTACATGATGGATTTTCTTGGGTAGCAATTGAAAAAGAAATGAAAAAGTGCGAAGTAGTTTGTGCTAACTGTCACAGAATAAGGACGCATAACCGCAATATGATATAATAAAGACATGCCATTAGCCAGACCATACCCATATGATTCAATATCTTTAGATATCAAAAGTCCATACGACTTTACCATTAATCCATCCAGAGAATATGAGATGCCCGCTGGAGTAAAATATACTCTAAATTCTTTAGGATTTAGGTCTGATGAGTTTAAGGAGGATCATGATGGGGAGCATGTTCTGTTTTTGGGATGCTCAGTTACATATGGATGCGGAATTCATGCAGATAAAACCTGGTCATGGATAGTATACAATGAACTATCTAAGAAAAGAAAACTTAGCGGATATTTTAACCTCTCTTATCCAGGAGCAGCATCAACAGAAATTATTTTCAATGCGATGAAGTATATAAATAAGTACGGTAAGCCATCTGAAATATATTTCCTTTTGCCAGAAATAATGAGAGGAATTCATTTAAATAAAAACTCTGCGCTTCTACATTCTATACAGATGTACTTAATGTTTGAAAATTTTTGCAAAACAAATGGTATCAAATTGATATCAAGAACATGGGACATAGAAGATATTAGCGATGGGTATATACAAACAGCAAATGATTTTTATGATGATAAATTTGAATCTTTTAATAAAACAGACTATCGTGAGTTAGCAAAAATAATTTATCAATACATCCAAAACCACAAGGGTGGGGACATGTATCTAATTGCTGGTGCTGATAGCCAACATTTTGGATCTGCACACAATTATGGATTTGCACAGATGTTCCTTAAGGACAGCGAGGCAATAGGTGGACTTTAATTTTAAGCCAAGGATTGTAAAGAATCTTCTTAATGATGAAGAGCGTGCAGAACTTAAAGAGGCTATCAGAAAAGTACGTGAAGACGAAATACAGTATTCGGAGAAGATGAAGTTTGAGTGGTGGGGTAGAATTAATCACAGTATTCCAATCCCAGATTCTGTTATGAAAAAGTTTTTAGAAGTGGCTCATCGTGAGGGATCTCCAGAATTAGAAAGAACTGACCATGCTTCATTTTGTTATGACATCAAGTATGGAGACTACACACAATTACCACCACATATGGATGCCCCCAAAAATCAACTTCAAATGGATTATCAGGTTGAATCAAATACCAAATGGGCTTTAGTCGTAGAGGGTGAAAGATTTGAACTAGAAGATAATGACGTTTTACTGTTTGCGGGTGGCTACCAAATGCATTGGCGTGAGGAAAAAACATTACAGCCTGGAGAGTTCGTGGATATGTTTGACATAGCATTTGCTGTTCCAAATTTCCAAGAGCGATATGAGGCAGGAGAATTTGCCGTTTCCCCAGAAGACATGGATACTAGACAGGCAAAGGCCTTGGCAATTCAAAAGCCAATAAAGCGAGGAACCTGTCTAAGTATAGACCAAGTAGACCATTCTATGTGTAGTCACTAAGAGATAGTGTATAATATTACTATGCCATATAGTATTGGAGCCAAAGGATCATACGGGTGTAGCGGATACCCTGTATTAAAAGATGATGACAAGACCGTAATGGGATGTCACGATACCGCAGCCTCTGCTCAAAATCAAATTACTGCTATAAACATGAGTGAAGCAGAGCAGCCAGAAAAAAGAAAAAGGCTCAACTCTGGTATAGGACAGCCCGAACCAGCAATGGATGGGAAGTCTGTACTAGATCCAGAATATGAAGAAAAAGACACTGTAACAAATGATGGCGGTATGGGAATAAAGAATCCACAAGAGTGGCCAGTTTCTAAAGCAGACCCATGCTGGGAAGGCTATACTCAGCGTGGAATGAAGCCAGGCAGAAATGGAAGAATGGTTCCTAACTGTATTCCAGTTAAAAAGGCAGAAGAAAGAATCCAAGAGGGTGACTTCGTTATGCTGATAACTGAAGAAGATGGCCCAATCGTAGGACAGGTAGAGCACATTATGGTTGAAGGTGGAACTTATGGTCAACCAGGCAATCCATATGCAGTAGAATCTACTCCTGAGAACCCAGCGGTAGCCGTCAGAATGCTCGAAGAAGAAGATGGGGTCTATATGTATACCCCCTACTCTGTAGGAGCCTTATACAGCGATTTAACGCCCATTGACATGCCAAATATTGACATGGAATCTGCAATTGAAATTGAAGAAGAAATAAAAGTGATTAACAAGGCTGAGACTTATTCTCCTCCAGCAGGAGCAAGAGCAGCAGCAAGAAAAGCAATTAAGTTTAAGGAAGACGGTAAGGCTAAAGGTGCTGGTACAGCAGTAGGCTGGACACGTGCACGACAACTAGCAAATGGCGAAAGCCTTTCTCTTAGTACTGTTAAGAGAATGTATTCATACTTTTCTCGACATGAAGTCGACAAAAAGGGAAAGAATTGGGCAAATCAATCAGATCCGTCCAATGGGTACATTATGTGGCTAGCATGGGGCGGGGATGCTGGCTATTCTTGGTCAAGGCGTATTGTGAATAGGATGAGGGATAAATCCTTGTTCTCTGATTTTGGCAAAGACTTTACCAGGGTAACAAGGCTAGACTCAGTATTCAAGGATAGTGAATGAAAGAATTAGTATTCTTTTTTAGTGATTGGGATCCAAGTTCAAAAGCAATGATGCCTATTGTTGAGCAGTTTATTAAGGAGAATCCAGAAATATCAGTATCTTGGGTTAATGTTAATTCAGATGCATCAACAGCAATTTATTATTTTAAAAAGTATAACATCAATGGTCTTCCAGCATTTCTTGGATTGCATGATGGCAACATTATTGATGGTGTTATTGGCACCACCTCAAAGTTTGTTCTAGAATCAATTGTAAAGTAGTTTAATTTTTTCTTTTGTTTCTTCTAATACTTCTGGACTAACATAAACGAAGTTTCCATCTTCATACAAATCATGCTGTCTAGTAACCTCAAGAGTTAGCGGGTTATATCCTGCAAAGTCTATAAACTCAGCCAAAGTTCTTTTATCTAGCAACCCATTGTCTTTGTCTATAATTTCTTCGCTTAAAATCTTTTCATATAACTCTTTATTTTGTTGCTCTTTATTACCCCATCTTTCCATCCACACAGGGTCTTCAAATCTAATGTACTTTATATAACTATCACGGCTTTTAGACTCCATGCCATTATGGTAATCAAATACACTGCTATATGATCTAGTTGGGGAAACCATCCAATACCCGCCAGTAAACGTTCTTAGTGCCATCATAGGCTGTTCGTATTGGAACAGAATTTCTGAAGGCTGAGGGACATCACGAACAAAATCAGAATAAGCAAATACACAGTTAGCATTAAAAAACTTTTCTTTAACCTGAACTGTATCCTTTTTTACCTCTAGCCTGCCAACAACTGGGGCACCAATATTTTTAAAAACTTCTTCGTCTGGAATTGATATCTGATTATTCTCAATAAAGTCGTCGTCCCATCTAAAAAAGTTTGAAGATTGAGCAGTAATAATACTTTTGCCAAATAATTTATTGGCTAATTCCAATTCTGCTCTAAGACTAATATCCCAATGATGGTTCATCTTAGTGTGAGAGTCTGTCTGTATGTAAAATGATTCGTCTTGCATAACAGAACATCCGATTGGGCCACGAATTTTACATAATGATAGCGGGGCATCGTTAGCATCTATCATTATTAGTCGTACTTCTGCCCCAAGATTGTGTATGTTATCAATCATCCACTTATCTTCTTCGTAACCCTGAAAAACAACTCCAAAAACTAGATCTTTCGGAGAGTAAGCATTTTTAATTGCATGCTCTATTGTTTGTATAACGAATGGATCTCTCCATGCAGCAATCTGAAAAAATATTTTATTGTTTAGTCGTGACTGCATTGGGAATGATCTATCTGGTCTTTGCTGACGCAAACATTTGGTTTGGAATCTTCTGGATCATTACCCTGCAAGGTTGTTCCTTCAAGTGTTGGACTGTACATTTCTTCAGCCATCTTGTAAGAAGTTTCTGGGGCATTTTGTATTAATCCCTTTTCCTGCTTGTCTAAGTAGTCTGGCTCTGCAAAGTGAAGAATAAACATGTCGCAATACTCCCCCTCTTGCAAATGCTTTTCTTCTCTCCAGTGAACCTGGCTTCTTCCACTCATAATCAAAACATCATTGTCTTGCAAAACATACTTTTCTCCCTCTACCCACAAAGGCCACTCCACATTTGCCTCAACCTGATAGTCCATAGAGAACTGTGTCTGATGACCATCTGTATGTGGAGGGCATTGAGTAGTTCCCCCAAGTTCTGGCTTGTAGATGAATGATGTTTGGTGGGTAAATTGAAGAGATGGGTCTCCGTATTGCCATGCTGCTTCTTGAAACTTTTTGAATACTGAATCTGGAATATGTATCCCGTGATTAATTCTGGACCAATGCTTAAACTCTAGGACCTCATGTTCTGGCTGCTTGTGCTCCCTGACCAATCTAATTGCTTCTTTTAATTCAGCAACCTCAGATTCTAAAAGAAAGTTTTTCAATACCATTACTTTTTGATTATAGTCCATAAATAGATTATACCACAATACTTGCGCCCCTGGCAGGACTCGAACCTGCGACAAACGGATTAGAAGTCCGCTACTCTATCCACTGAGTTACAAAGGCATATATCAATTATACTTATCAGCGCCATTCTTGTCAAACTGATATAATTTATGTATGGCAGAAACTAAAGAAATTTACGTTAATTTTCGGGTAGATGACGTTGTTCCCGAACCAAATAGGACTAAACTATTCTTCATAATACATCAATCCATGATCGACGAGTCCCTAAATTGGGAAGAGCCTGTTAAAATAATTAATTATAAAGAGCCAGTTGACCCATATAGCAAAGACCAATACTTTATGAATACCACAAAAATACATAATCAATTGACTGAGCATTTAGATAAGGTAATAAAAGATTACAACCTATCTAATAATTTAGACAACTATTTTTTAGTTAAACTAAATGGAAGGATAGAGCATCCCTTAATTAATTTTGGATGCTTAGTCTATCTTCCACAGACAAACCAACTATTTAGTTATTATAGTGACTGGGACTCAAGGATACTTCTGTCCCATGAGTATGCATTTATAGTTGAGCCTAGATAATATTATTCGCAAATGTAACTAAATGACATGTGGAATTTATCTGCATTAGTTAAATTTATTGGCGAGTTATGAGTAAATGGTTCATCAGAAGCATTACTTCCAATTGCCCAAATGGTAAATGTTGATGACCCTGTAGACATATGACCCTTTATACTATAGTGATCAATTCCCTGATTAACTGTTTTGTGTATCGACCCACCATATACATCTGTGTGGTACTTAGACGCAACAGGAACTGTTAGAGAATAGCCTCCAGTTCCAAAGTTAGTAACATTGTCAAACTCAACATCAATCTGAACAATGACAAGATTTCCAATCTTAACATATTCTCCAATTGCAGGTGTCCCAGTAAATGTTAATCCTGCACCAGACCAAACTGGTGAATATGATTTGATTTCTGTTGTAAGTCCACCAACATCTCCAAATGCAGGATGGGTAAATCTAGCCATTAGTTCTGACTTTCCAAACCAGTCATCATAACTGCAAGACTCATTGAGCCATCTGCTACCGCATACAAAGCGTCTGCGCTGGGTAATTCAAATGAGATAGAGTGATTGGGCATAATTCTAAATCCATAGTTTGTAGAAGTGAGTGTTTCATCTCCACCAATATAAATATATCCAGATGCATTGACATTTTGTAAGGTAATGTCCATACCACCGTGCTTTCCAAGTGGAGTAATTCTAACTACCTCTTCGGAGAGGTCCATAATTTTATGAGATGCCATGAATAAAGTATACCACTACTTTATTCCATACTTTTTCTTTAGTAGCCTCATTATTCCACGGTATGTTAGCCATGCAAATGTTACCTCAAATGCTATATTCATAATAAAATCAGCAATTATATGGTGTGGGTCAGTTACAATCTCAACCCATGTTCCCATTACTCAATTACCGCAAAGATGTCACGGTACGCAAGTACCATGTACTTCTTGCCTTCATGATCAATTTCGGTGCCCTGATACTTAGAAAACACTACCTTATCGCCTGGCTTTAGGTCTGGTACTAGGGTGTATCCATTATCTAATGTTATACCTGGCCCAACAGCAATAACGATGGCCTCGCTTGGCTTTTCAGTTACTGTTCCTGGAATAACTAGTCCAGATGCTGTTGTCTTTTCTGCCTCTTGTGCTACTTCTACAACAATTTTATCTTGTAATGGTCTAAGCATTTTTTTCCTCTTGTTTCTCTGATTTGTTTTTCTTTTCCAAGAATTCTTTTGCAACTCTTTCGATGTCCTCTGGTTTAACGGTAGACAGAGGCACTGCGTATTCAAATTGTCCCATCATTACATTCTACCTTATATCAGGCAGTAAGTCAAGAGGCGATCTTCATAATCTTATCAGGCTGAAATCCAGCCCAAGAGTCTGTATCTGTAATCACTACTGGAGCAGACATAAACCCCATACTCTTTACCATCTCAAATGCTGAGATATCTTCAGTTATGTCAACAGTGTCATAATTTATATTGTTCTTGTCAAGCATTTTCTTTGTCATGTCACACTGAACACATGAGGGCTTGGTATATACAGTTACTTTTTCCATTTAACTATTATACCTTATTACTAAAAATAAATCAAGCCAGGAATGTGGCTATTGCGTATTTTGTACCATTTTTTACTGGCTCAGCACTGTGATTATAAACATAGTTTGAAGGAAACAAAATTAAAGAATTTTTTTCTGGCTTAATCTTTAAATCAAATCTAGAAAAATAAATTTCTCCGCCTTCGTAATCATCATTTAAATATAAAACTGCAGACACTGTTCTAGTAATTCCTGGAACGGTATCAATGTGGTCCTCAAAGAATTGTCCAACATCATATCTTAAAAACTCTAATCTAGAGTGCCAGGATCTAACATTAATCTTAAAATCTTTCATGTATTCATCTTCATAATAAGTAAAGACTGGCTTGATTATGTCATGCATCTCAAAGTATACATCCCTCATTCTCTCATCTGGAATAAAGGACTGCATTTCATATTTGTCATATGGCATTGCAATGGAGCCACAGTTTCTGATATCACGATTAAGTTTTGGCTCTATACTCGTTGGGTCTTCCTTTGGATCTCTGCTTGCCACAATCAGGGCATCGTTCCAAGAGACTGACTCGTCGTTGAGCAGGGTCATGAGCCTATCATAATTTGGTATGACGTTTTTATACTGTATAATTCCAGGGGCCAATAATTCACTATTCATAAATACATTATACCAGGAAACGGCTGTGATGGTATAATTGTGAATATGGAAATTTATACTGCCTCAGACTTTATATCCAGAGAAGACTCTGCAAGGATAATTGAATATATAGACAATAACTTGCCAATATTCTTTGCTAGCCCTAGAGGTGCTCGCTGGACATTACAGTTTGGTACCAAGGAAATGGTGTATCACGTTCATGACCTGCACCCAAATACAGACATTCTTGGAGACCTCGCCCCACTAGCAGAGCATATTCTATCGAAGGCAACCGATAAAGTATCTGAAATGTTTAATAAAACAGTTTATCCATGTAACTTTTGGCTAGTCAGACAGGACGATGGAAGCACAATGGACGTTCATACTGATGGCGGGATGCATATTGATTACACTGCAGTTCTATATTTAACCGACATAGAGGAGGGTGGAGAAATATTCTTCCCAAGATTATCTGTTGAGTATAAGCCAGAGCATGGAGGACTTATTATGTTTCCCCCAAGAGCAAAAGATTATGACCATGGAGTTAAGGCTGTTGCTGGCAAAAGATATAGTTTTCCTATGTGGTTCTCTGTAGATCCAGAATTGTCTATGATATAGACTTTCTCAAAAGGTTATTATATTTGTCATAACAAGATTCAAGTTCTTTTTTCATGCGGTTAAGCATGTCTATAGAGTTAGTGTATGAATCCTTATTTTTGCTAGTTTTAAAATGCCTCTTATCCTTCATATCCACAATATCGTCAACATAACTAATTTTATTAAACTTGATACCAGCAATGTCTGTAAATTTGCTCACGGTATTTTCTGGTTCCGTTATCAATTTGTTATAATCTATAACCAATTCTGCATGATGAGAAAAGTATGTATAGTACGCCTCATAATTTTCTATTAGTTTGGCCACCGTTTCCTCTACTGAGTGCCCGTTATACTCTATTAACATGGCTGAAAAGGAAGCAATAGACTCAATTGGATCACGCACTATCGTCAAAACATGCGGTATATCCACAGGCTTATGAGTCTTTTCAATCTCATATCCAGTGGCCTGTTTTAAATAGTTTTGAAAAAAGTGTGCACCACTTCTTGGAAAGGTGATTAGTGTGTGCATTTTAAAATTATATCAGATGCTATAATTGTATAGTGATAGACTTAAACTGCCCAATATGCACAGCAAAGTTAGTACCAATAGTATACGAATACCCTACCCCAACACTACTTGATATGCAAAAAGAGGGCATAATCAGGCTATCTGGTCATTACAATAAGCACTATATGCCAGGGGACTTGCCAACACACTTCTGTAACTCATGCCTGTATTCCTACCCAGACTAATCTGGCATATGCTCCACAATTAGATAAAACGACTCAGAGAATGATGCTGCAGCCACTGCAAAGTCTAAAATGTGTCCAGTATCTGTTATAGGCCATTGACTCTTAATATATTCACGCATGGCATTGTTATGCCACTCAAGAAATTTATCGACAGCCATCATCTTATCCATTTTTTACCTCCAATACTGGACTTGTAGTCCTCAATGTCTTGCCACCATTAAGTAGGATTCTTAGTGGCTCGCCAATTCCGTCAAAAAGCAGGGTATGGAAGTCAAACCACTCACCATCATACTGCAAAGGATTATCCTTATACATGGGTACACGTTTACACCTGTTACCATCTACAAGGTACATAGAGTTCTCCGTAATATATTTCATGCATATATTATGACACTAAAGCACTCTTTTGTCAAGTATAATGGGTACATGGAAGATGAATTAAGGAATATCCTATTTAAGATAGGCCAGGAGATCAGAGTTCACAGGCTGGATAATGACAATTTAATTATTGAGATAGACTATGATAAGTATGTAAAAGAAATTCTGGGAATTTTTGAGTCCCATCGTAATAGTCTTGACAAATAGTCCAGTTTAGACTATACTTTTTATATGAGTTATTGTAGATTTTATAATGCTGACGCATATATCTATGAGCACGTTCGTGGCTTTATTGAGTGCTGTGCTTGTTTTATAACTGAGCCAGAGGAAGGAGAAGTTCTTTCATTCTATCGTGCCAATACAGCAAGGGAGATTCTTGCCCATATAGATGAGCATATCGCTGCAGGCGACTACATACCACAAAGCGCAATAGAGCAAATTCGGCAAGATCACCCAGACCTTGATAAGCAGATAGAGCCATATAAGGTTTAAAGTTCGGCGCTGATAAGAAGTAATTACAATCCCATAGTCCCATCCTGGGACCTATGATTGAGAATATTCTAGTTTGCTACCAAATTAAGTATAAACAAGATAGCCAAGGTAGCATAAATAACAACAGACCCAACAAAGATAACTGCCCATCCTTGGCCTTTTAGTTTTGATAACGATTTCATTTTACGAAGATGCTTCTAGATTTAGGTGGCACATACATACATCCACATAGTCGAAGACATCAGTCTCGACTTCTTTAATATCCCAATAGCCTGCTGGCTTATCACAATATGCACACTTCTCCATACTCCTAGTATAGCATAGTCTATAATTGTACTATGAATGAAGCAATTCTTTACGTGTTATACAATAAAGAGTTTCATGCAATTAAGATAGGGATATCAGACATAACGGGTAAAAGGTACAAAAGCCACAAATACAAAGGATGGGTATTGGTAGCGTATTGGCACTTTTTCGAACGGGATAAGGCAAGACACATAGAATCCCTAGTATTAGAAACACTAAGAAAGAAACATGGCTATTACCTCAATAAAGAGGATATGCCCCAATCAGGCTACACTGAGACATTTGATGCCTCAAAGGTATCTAAGAAGCAGATTATCCGTTTGGTGAATTCTTTGATTCGGAAGTCCAAGAAAAGTAACTCTTGAGATATACAATCATATAGGCGATAGCCATAATCAAGAAGCCATACTGCTTGGTCAAGAGAGCATAAGTTATCCACAGGCACTCATTGACAAATAGGATGAGCCAACCCCATGCTGTCTTTTTGCCTACAAAGAATATGCCTGTAATGCCAACTGCTGCTAGGATATAGGACCAGTATTCCACTATAATTCCAATCTGTAGAAGGTTCCCCATTTGTCATATGGGATGTTTGTAATGTCATAGATCTTCATATACAGACGCATACGGATATGGTCAAAACGTGGGGGGACAAAGGAATCAATCTCCTCATAAGACTTCTCATACTTAAAGTAAATACGAAACACCTTAGTAAGAAAGTAATGCCCTATAGGAGAACATATCTGATTTGCTATGAATCTCAAGAATAGGTTGTTTGTCCGATGTTCTGGGATAGTCTGCATAGTCTCAAGTATAGCCTATAGGGGAATAGGTTGTCAAATGACATACCCTGCCAAAATACCAAATTTGGATAGTTGGATATGCCTGATTTGGATAGTTATCCACAGGTTTATCCACAGAAAGATATTACTGTTTGATAATCTAAATAAAGTTAAAGTGGAGTGAAGTGGAGGATAGTGGATGATGGAGCGCATGATTAACAGGCTTCGTAATCATTTTTTGGGAGCAGCCCCCCCTACCACAAATTATCCAAATTGTCAAATCCCAAATCCTCATATCCAAATATCCAAATTGGGCATATCCGCATAGCACAAATATCCTGATTTGTCAAGTATTTTTATAGGAAATTTTGTCCAATAATGCTATAAAAATTTAACAATTTGATATGCAAATTTGGACAAACTTAAGTAATATTATTCGTTACTTAAGGATAATCTGGGAAACTTAAGTAAGGGTTCGTAATGGGTATTTATACTATAGGGATTTGGTATCAGGAATGATTTGATCCCCTGGCATTTCCCCTGCGGGATCCTTAACAGGATTATCTGTGATTGCCAGCGGGAACAAATTAGGATACATCTGATCTGCAACTTCCAACGGTATATAAGAAAAGAATCTCTTCAAACCTATCATATGAGTAAATGCTACAAATGCATTATGTAGTCCTATATCATCTAATGCTGCTTGTTTTGGATACTGTGATCTATAGAAATGTCTTGGACTCATATATCTATGATATCACTATATATGAATCAATAAGGGTTACCTTACTATACCCTGCCAAATATGTCATATCCCCATTTTGGGACTTGACAATATGGCAGATATGTTGTACAATCTGCAAATTTGGATATCCTTCGTAATGCCAATTTGATAAAAACTTTCAGCGATTTTTTATAGTCCTTCGTAATACAATTTGGATCAAAATTTGGATACTCGGATTTGGTGTTTGATCAAAAATTCTGGGAAAAATACTTGACTTTCGTAATGATGTTTGATACAATGTTTGGACCATCGGGCACATCCATCCCCAATTGTCAAATCAGGGATGTGTGCTTATCTTATTCGTCTTCAGTCTCTCCAGTATCAAACACTGAAATTGAAAGATCAGCCAGGATCTCTTGATAGACTAGGTTCTCTTCTGAATCAGATGCATATGAAAAATTCATGTACTTACCTGTTGGCTCATGGATGATCTCTACTTCATAGACTTTCATTACTCTCCCCTAAATCCTAGTACGTCTTCCAATGTGTCAAATCCTGAATCTGTAATCTCTAGGCCTGCCATGAACAAATCCCATGTCTCTGTAATCATAGCATTAGATAGAGGGGTGTCACTTACAATACCCTCCGCAATTGCGAATGCTAGTGGCAGTCCCAAATCATTGTATTCGATGAAGTCGATGAACTCTTCGTCCTCACGAAAGTCTATCCAAAGTTTTGCTAGTATGGAACATTTGTTTGCGTATGCTGTCTCGTTAGAAGGCACCGTCATTCTCCTTTTCTGCTTCTGCTGCTTCAGCCATAATAATTAGGCGGTTGTAGGTAACTGTTGGAACAATGCGTGCGAAATACATTCCAACCTTGTCAAGGTCTAGCCGTAAGTCTGAAAGCAGGTCGCTAAACTTCTTAGCCACACGCTCTTCTTCTGTTATTCTATGTCGTCTCATTAGTCCCATACTCCTAGTTTATCAGATAAGTGAGAGGGGCGCAAGGTAGAAAGTAGGATAAAGACCCTGCGCCCCATCTCTGTTTATTTAGCGTGAAGTAACCCTTGCTCCACGCTTTAGTGACGATAGGGAAGTGTTGTCAACAAACTTGCCTCCCTGTCGAAGTACGATACGCTCTGACTTGCCATAGCGAGTGTCCCATGACTCAAGGTATGGAACGATTGGTGTCTTCTTGCGTGCTGCAGATGCCTTCTTGCTTAGTGGCTTGCTTGTACGCTTTGGTGCTGTCTTCTTTGCCATTATGGCCTCCTATAGGTTATAAATGATTGATTATTCAATTGTTATTTAGTTGTAGGTCTTCCTCATACTTTGGTAATGAATCAAAGTATAGTTTTAGACGGTCAGACATCTTGTGCCAATACTTCTCTCTGAATCCAACAAGGCCATACCACACATCTGTCTCATCCTTGAAGTATTCATCGCCATTTAGCATAAGACTCTGAATTTCCCCCGCAGTTAGTGCTAGCGGTTTGTCATGCTCTATGTGTGTGTTACCCATAAAGCGGTATACATGAATCACCCAAGCGGACGGATCGAAATAGTATTCCTCCGTTTCCTCATTGTATGACTCAGGTATAAAAATGTTTAGGTCCCAATCAATAGCAGTCTTGCCTGCATTCTTGTTACGTAGTGCTATCATCACCTCTTGCTCTCATTCGTCCATGTACCCGTCAAGGCACCCAATACCCAAAGCACAATAACAATTCCAACTATAAATTCCATTAGTCAACCTTCCAACCCATTACATCTCCAATAGTATTCATAGTGATGTGTAGATTGCAATCACAATCCCCACCACCCATATTCTCCATGAATTCAAAATGATTTAGATTGTCTTCATAGATAGTAGTAACCAACTCATCAATCGTATATGGACTAGGCGATAACATTTGCTTCATCTCCATATAATACCTTGAGGTCTGCTACTGTGTCAACTGGAATGTCATGACTACCCTCGTTGCATTGCTCAATACACTCAGGGTCGTAGTCTCCAGTCTCTTCCGTGCAGTCACATTGGCGGTATGACCAAGTAGGCACTTCAGTCCACTCATCAGTCCACGGGACCTCAGTAATGAAGTATTGAATACGGTTTACAAAATGCCAGCCTGCAATAATGTAGGTACCCTCATCACCGTCTACCTCAGTCCAAATGTTATTAGGATTAGCATTCTTCACAACCTCATAGTCTTCACCATAGGTCTCAAATGCTGAATAGGTAGCATCGCTTCCCCAATCATTGTTAGGATTGATAATGGGCTTGAATGTTTCTACCCATGCACCCTGTGTGTAGAAACTACTCATTGTCGTACTCCTTACCATAAATCATAGAATAGGCAGATGCAAGGCCTTCTGCATATCCCTCAGCATGTGTGCGTTCCATAGAGAGCATAGCATCGCTGTAGCCACCCTCTTTCTCCTCAGCATGAATCTCTTCGTACTCAGCCCATGCTTGTTCAATTAGTTTGACTAGTTCGTGTTGGGTTTCCACAATTGCCTCCTAGTAGTGAAAGTCTACAGGTACAAGATACCAGTTTTTGTTGCCCTTGTCAATCTCTTCGACAACATAGGCAGGGTAGGTAGAGTAATGCTCCAAATCATAAAAGAAACTATCTTGGTTCCAATGACCCCTAATGATATTAGAGATAGACGTGATGTAGTAGAAGTTCATGTCAAACCGTTCTTGGTCTGTTACTTCTCCTGATGATTCCATAAATGATTTAGCATATTGCTCAAATTTGGCTAGGTCAACACGCTCATACATTGATTTGACTTCGTCTGCACGACACTTCATAGCGCTCTTGATGATGTCGTAGAATTTAGATTCGTCATCTCCAAAATAGATAACGTCATTCCATGCTTGGTTATCGTTATACTGGTTGTCAGGGTTGCTATTCCAACGTCCCCCACCAACTACGTACCAGTCGCTCCAGCCACCAAGACCCTCAGTCTCAGAATACATGGCTTCGAATGATGACTTGACCTTATCAAAGGCCTCTTCCTTGCTATCTGCAGTGACAGCAATGTGTTGCAGTGTATGCATTTTATCCTCTTTCTTTAGGGTTACTTTCTAAAATATATTATACGCAGAAAAGTCTGACTTGTCAACAGCATATCTCTGCGTGTCCATCCAAGCAGTCTCCCCAAAGAAATACTTAGGGCGATCTGACTTGCTCACCACCTTATAATAATCCTCGTACTTATCAGCCTCATATACCTCTACTCCAGAGTTATGAAAAATCCTGGTCCATGTTGTTGACGACACAGACGGCTTCTTATCTACGAATATCTTATTTGACATTTAGCAGCACCTGCTTGCCATGCTCCTTGATAAAGTCCTCAAACTTATCTGCACCTAGTTCATCATAGACCTGCTCCTGCAGTTCATCACTAAGTGTATTAGTATTCAAAATCCAGACGGGACTGATAGAGTTCTCAATCTCCCACCAATCTCCATTGGCATTAGCAATATATATAGACATACTTATCCTTTCTTTGCATCAATAGTACCATCAGCCACTGACAAGTAATATCTAGTGATAGTAGCCTGAGCAGACAGATACTGATACTCATACTCTAGTTCAGCATAGTCTTTAGAATTTATATCAAGCAATTCCATTTCTACAGACAGTTCTTCGATATCAGACTCAAACTCAGCAAGTTTAGAGCGCATAACAGGTAATAGGGTTTCCATTAGTCTTCATCACTTTCTAGTTCTTCAACTTCAATTTCATAGACTTGTCCAGTGTAGGAATAGTCTTCGTAGTTCCAGCCTTCTTTTTCTGCTTCCTCTTGTGAGTCAGCCTCAACCTCATACTCGTATTCTACAACTACCTTCACATTGTATGTTGCCATTATTTCTTCCTTTCTATTACTACTTCTGACCAATACCTAAGTCTATCACCACGCATCAAATCTATCAAGTCCTCATAGGTATAATCTTCAATCATGTCATAGATTTCTTCATCGCTTAGAGTCTCTTCAATTGCGAGGGTATCTGCAAGATTATCTAAATCATACTCAAGAACAATAGTAACTGTAGCCTTGCCATCCATTTGGGGTTCCTTCCTACTTGTATCTAAGTATACAGATAGGGTCTGACAAAGTCAAGAATCTGGGAAAAATTTGGGAAATTCGTAATCACTTCGTAATGAGTATTTGATCTATATAAGATTACATAAACACAACTCGGCCCCCAAGATCGCATTTTGTCAACTCGACACGCCGTGTTTTAGAAAAAATGTTTGGGCAGTTTAGTGTGATGCCCAGCACGTGTATCGCAATTTATCGTTATGCGAGAACGCCTTGCACAACTTTGAGAAGGCGATTCTTCTCTGCGTTGATAGCAGGGTCAAATCCACTTGCAGATGCAAGAATAGATTCGTTGTCACCGCCACGTCCTGAGCGATACCAATCCAAGCGCTCAGTTAGAGCGTTGAATGCACCCCAAGCAGTGCCAGCAATCATGTTGTTAGTAGGGCCTGTGTAGATTGAGTTGATGATGTCAACCTTGTTTTCCCACTTCTTGATTGAACCCTTAGCGTCTTTTTCTGGCTTTGGGTAAGATGCAAGAATGATGTCATTGAATTGCTTAGCGCTGACTTCTTGCTGAATCATGGCTTGTGCCAACTTGTCGAATTCGTCCATGTATTTGTTCGCAAGGCCAAGAGCCTCACGTGCTGCTTGAACTTTTCCGTTAGCAGTCTGAGTGTGACGAATTTTGAAAGTCTGCTTTACTCCACGATTACCCTTACCAAGAGCAAGGTTCAAAGTGTTTTGGCAAACAACACGAACAGGTGTGATAGATGCTTGAATAGCAATCGAACCGTCGTGTGATGTGTTGATAAGAAGATAAGTGTTCACCTTATCAGACACGCCAGAAGGGTCAAGAACTGTCTCACGCTCAAGAGCGATAGAGCCAAAGACTACACGTCCGCCCTTGATAGAGCCAGCAGTCTCCCAACGACCTCCACCATCAAGAATGTTATCTCCGAATGAGAAGAGGTCCTCATTCTGCAACACGTGATAGCGCTCACCAACTACGCCAAGCACGTCGTTCTGTGACTTGTCGAATGGGTTAGTGCGAGTAACAAAGAAATAATTCTTGTCAGACTTGAATGTGTCTGGGATAGATACGTCCTCAAGACGAACATTCCAGTTGTCTAGGTGTGCCAACTTTAGCATTTCGCCAGTTGTCACTTCCTCATTGAATACAGTGCCTAAGCCATGCCATGCAGGCTCACGCAATGATGCGAATGCAGTCTCGCCAGTAGCAGACTGTTCTAACATGTGTGCCATGTGTTTTTCCTTTCGTTTTGTTGATAAGATAATCATACAGGAGGGGTCTGACATTGTCAACACCAAGATGAATAAAAATGTCCGTTTTGCCACGATCTGGGAAAAATTTTGGGGGTGTCATAAATCACATCGTAAACACTTGACAAAATCAAAAAAGTGTGCCCGACCCCATTTTGATCCATTTGTCAAGTATGCTAAGTGGGCCTTTTGTATCGCTCATGCCCAGGAGCGTGGCCAGGAAAGAAAGAAAGGATAAGAACCTGGCCAGTTCTGGTACCCCTACCAGAATTTTATGGTAGTTTTTGGATGTTTGCTAGAATGTGTTGATATGCATCTAGCCTGCCTTGGTGATAGTCATAGTCACTATTACCGTCCGCTTCCGCTGCTTTCATCATACGGTCCGCTTCTTTGATTTTAGACTCAAGAATTTCTAGAATCTTTTCGAAGCCTTCAATGTTTAGATTAGTTGACATTTACCCACCTCATTGCAACACGTAGTAGATTATTGTAGTCTCCAGACATTGACTCAGTCATGTAGAGTTCAATCTCTTCTTTGCTAGCGCCACCACGTCGCAATGCCTTAGACACTGCACCCATGATAGAGAATGCGTTTCCGTCGTTACCAGTCAATTGTACTTCAATCTCTGGGTATTTGATATCCATTGATAGTCCTTTCGTTTCTTTTAGTTTAGCATGCACGTCTGACATTATGCGTTAGCAGTTTCCTGTGTTTGATAGTATTGGTAGACACCGCACTTGGCTCTTGTCAAATACTCTTCATGTGAAATAGTTGCACACTCATCAAAAGTCAGGGTAAGCACATCCTCTGTCTCTTCATCGTTGTATCGATTGTATTCAGTAGTGAATGTGTTATTATCTAGATTGATTGTGTAGATACCCTCGCAAAATAGTCTGTCATCTTTGAAATCAGGTTCTAACACTAGTGGAACCTTATCAGTAGAGTCTGCAATTACCTGCAGAATGCCTGCACCTGTATCCCTAGTGAGACTTGGGAAAGCCTTACTAAAGCGGTCACCCTGCTCCATGTTCATCCATCCACTTCCATCATGGAATGAAGCAACCATGGCCTCACGCTCTTCATCACTTGGCACATACACATTAGCAAGGCCTGCACGCAACTTATCAATGTTTGCGGGATTGGCCAAAAAGTTTAGAGCGGTTAGACCTTGTCCGCTAGGGTAGTGGTCCCATTGTCCATACTGTGCAACAACTGTCTGTCCGTTGTTGATTACTTCCGTTATTCCTCTTGTTCCCATTGTGGGTTCCTTTCTTTAGGTAAAACAATCTTAGCATAAGGGGCTGACATTATCAAGTCGATCCCCTTGAGGGAGAGCAGTTTAGACACTTGCTCAGGTGTGTTATTCCCGTATGCCTCACTAATAGAGGCGTGTAGGAAACTTACAGCAATTCCATTACAGAATTGTAAGTGGAAGCATTTACTTCCTCTTGAGTTGTCATCTTGAGAACCTTGAGGTTCTTCTTTAGCAAATCAAGACGAGTGGTGTATTCACGACCATAGTATTGCTTCTCGTTTGGTCGAGATGGCTCATCTGGTCGCTTTGGAAATGCGAGGGCATCAGTATCAAACTCAACACTCACACCATTACGATAGTGGCTAGTAGAAACACGAATTAGAGAGTTGCTATCAGTTCCAATGTTGTTAGGGTCTGAAAGCACCTTGATAGCGTGAGCAATAACATCAAGGTCATACTGCTTTACATCTGCCTCATACTGCTTACGCAACGAAGCATAGTTCTCAATGTCGCTTTCTACTTTTGCGATTTGAGCCTCAACCTCAGCAATTAGAGATGCGGTTGGGATTTTTACTGCTAATGACTTAGCCATTGTTTTTCCTTCTTTCTTTTGGGTTGTTAGGGTATTTAGTTTAGCATAGGTGGCTGACATTATCAACCCCTAAAGGGTGAGCAGTTTAGCCTTCACATACTCAGGTGAGGGTAAGGCTTACGCCTTTACAGTTGTCCAGCGAGGCTTGCCAGCAACATCAAGACGGACACGATAAGAACCTGTCTTATTTGCCACAACTTCCTGAATAATGCCAACCACGCCTGACTTCTTAGTGGTGAACTGTGAGCCAACAGTTAGAGTGTTGTTCATTTTGCTTCCTTTCGATAGTTTTTTGTTTTTGTCTTTTGACACTACTAAGTATGCCATAAGGGTCTGACATTATCAAACCGACACGCCGTAGTGTTTGGTAACATTTTGGTAACGCTATTGATTTATGAGAAATAGGATTACCAATAATGCTAGCGGTATCCACAGGTTATCCACAGGTCATAGTCCCCCTACTTTTTACTAGCCGAAAATACAATGTCTGCCTTTTGATAGACACACAGACTACATTTTACACAGGCAGAGCCGTCTTTGTCAATAAGGGCAATAGCCTTTTTATTTTCAGGGCACTTGGCTCCAGGCTTACCAATCATTTCCTTGAGGTCTGACTGTCCAATAGCGAAATTTTTTGCAAGGTATGCCAATCTGACACCATGATTAGTACGCAATGAGATAGCAGTTTTTACGTTAGCGCTATCAGTAGAGTAATACAATGCAAGATTAGGAATGTCTTTTAGAATTGGTACCGCAAAATCGCTGCGAGTGTAAACCCAAAATTGAATGTCTGTATTGTTAGTGATAACTTGCTTCCATGCTTTTGTGTAAGTCTCGTTGAAGAAATCTCCGTCCCAATGGATACGGAATAGTTTTTCTGCATTACGCTTTTCACAATCTTTTCTGAAATCATTTATCATTTCAGTCAACAGGTTTACCATTTGGTATTCGCTAGCGTCTTTTAGTTGCTCCCAATTTGTTAGCAATACATTTTTGACACCCTTGTAGACTTTTTCTAACTTGCCTGCATAGCAGATACTTTCGCATACGCTAGTAGCGCCAGGGCATGAGTATGCTTTTCCAGAGGGTAAACCAAACGTGTTAGCAATAGTTGGAGTTTTACCATTAGGCGAAACAGCGTTAGTTACTTTTCTATCCTTAGAGCGGATTAGTGACATAGGGTATTTGTCCTTTCTTTCTAACTACAATTTTACACTAGGGGACTGACAATGTCAATTTGAAACTGGGAAATTTGGGGACACGCCGTAAAGTTCGTAACTTGACAATTTGACAATAGTGTGCCCGACCACCTTTCAGTGGGGTTGTCAAGTTGACACGCCATCTAGATCTAAAAGATTTTCTCCACACTCATCACAGAAAAATTCGATCTCATCGCATGCATCGCAATAAAACGGAATTAGGTTGTGACTAGCATTCGCATGGTTCATTACAGGTTTCACAACCACAGTGGCCATCAGCACAGCACAATTCACAATAACATTGGTCTTCGTATTCGAGACTAAACAATAAAGCCATTTTTCCTTCTTTCTTTATGGGGTTAGTCTAACATGCGAGTCTGACATTCTGGGGCTTATGAGTTAGACATTAGCCAATCTTCATCTGTCTGCTCAACCCAAGCGTCCAAGTGGTGTTGCTCAACGATAGCGTGAACAGGTGCAGCCGTTAGTCCCTTGTAGCCTACGCCTTCAGGAAGTCCAATCATTCTGTCCCAATCGCCTTCATTGGCATACTCAATCGCTTCTATGCAAACAGGGACCATTGACTTAGGAATTGGCGGGAAGTGATTAGAACGCAAGTGCCACTCAATAGACTGCTCAAGTGTAACAGAACCCATTTCTGCTAACTCTCTGTATTCCATTGCTTGTAGTGAACCCATTATTAGTATCCCGCTTTCTCTAGAATTGCTAGCAAGGCTTCTGCCTCTTCATTAGTTAGTTTAGCAATTGATTCTTCATTGATTACGTTATCGAAATTTATCATAGTCTCTTTCTTTCTTACTGAGGGGTGTTGTACTCTAATAGCATAGCACCTGCCACAGACATTGTCAAGGCCGTGCCCATACAGGTTGCCAGGTCTGATTAGACGCTGACAATCTGAACAGTTGTAGTTGCTCACTTCCAGAATTCGTATTTCATCTGAACAACAGTGTATTCAATTAGTGACTCTTCAAGTGGTGTTAGGGGTCTAGTCATTACTTGATTAGCACCTGCCTTGATAAAATCTGCAATCTCAGCGGTAGTTAGTTCTTTCGTCATCTTTATCCTCTTTCTATTACTTAGATACTATCACAGGGGTCTGACATTTATTCTGAGTAGTCTTGAATTGCTCGATACTCACTAGACTGCCTAGTCCTAGCACGCTTAGTCCTCTTGTCTAAGTGTTCTCCAGAAGCACCACTACGGCGTAGTTCTGCTATCTCCCTAGCGTATCTAGGGTTAGCAATCCCTCTATGCTTCTTAGTCTTATCTTTCTTCATACTGCAATCCTAGCACACCCCTCAGACATTTTGCAAGACGACACGCCGTAGATCTGGGAAATTTTGCGAAAATTCCTTAATGCTACGTAAAGTTATTCACAGAGTTATCCACAGGCGACCCGCCACAGATCACGGACAATGTCAAGACGACACGCCGTGATTGTGAAAAATTTTTAGAAGGGTGGAGCGTTCTCCTTTTCACCTTCTAGAAATCCGTCAGAGAATCCAAAGCGATAGGCAAAATAACCAACCACACCGCAGAGAATCAAATCAACTAGCAAATTGAATCCGTTGTAAAAAATCATTTTTAGTTCTCCTCAAAGATTGCGTCAATAAATTTTTGATAGTCAAAGTTTGGATTGTCTGCCTCAAACATTTCGGCAAACTCATCAGCCATTTCTGAAATTATTAGATAGTCAATTTCATCTTTGTAGTTGTTTAGAATTTTGGCGGTAGCCACATAGTCTTTACGAGTCATCATTTTATTAGTTTTCCTTTCGTTGTTATTGTTAGTCTAGTCTAAACTAGGTAATCTGTCAAATCTTCTTTGAGGTATTTTTCAGCCTCAGAAACTATCATTACACCTTTGTAGTCGCTACAAGTCCAGCAAATGTAGTCATCTACGATTGAGTAGCAGAATACACAGATTGAGGTTTTTGATTTTAGTTCGTTCATTTTTATGAACTCCTTTCTTTTTCTTTATGGGATAAACCTATCATAGGGGGCTGACATTTACAACACGACACGCCGTATTGTTATCATTTTGTTACATTTCACACTCATAGTGGAAACGAGCAACTTTTACATTGGCAGACTTGCCATCTACCCAAGTTTTAGCGTGCCACTCACGCTCAGTTCTCCAACCGCAATCATCATCATACCAAGTGAATTGCTCAATTGACTTTTCACAGTTAGCACAAACAGAGGTTGGAGACTCTGGAAGGTAGTCAATACCTGTAGGGGTATGAGGCTTTAGAATTGTTTTCATTTTTAGTTATCCTTTCTAAGATACTTTCTTATGACTGTATCCTAGCATAGGGGACTGACAAATTAGGGGGTTTTTCGGGCGTGTCGTAGAAAAATTTTTGTGATTCATACCACATAAGTTATCCACAAAGTTATCCACAGGACCCGATCACAAATCGCCTGGTTTGTCAAGCGACACGCTGAAAATTTTTGAAACCTAGTTTATTTCACCATAGGCTTCCCAGCAGTACTGGCAGGCGATTTCGCCTTCTACCTCTACTGTTGGAACATAGTTTGAATCTATTTCACAAAACTTGAAATCAATCATTTTTTATTTATCCTTTCTTTTATTTATCTTTTCTTTTTCTACCATAAATCTATTAGGGGGGTCGGACATTTTAGGTGTTATTTTTAGGGGTTTTTGTAACAAATACATAACGAAGTTTTCCACAGAGTTATCCACAGGATCGGGCCTTTTCGAACAAATGTTCGCATGATGTAGATCACAAAAAAATATTTGAAAATGTCCGTTTTGTCCAGCGTGTCGATTTGACTTTTTGGGTTTTATGTGCTAGGATACTCCTATCACAATTAAATAAGATTAACTAACAAAAAAGAAAGGTGGTCAAAAATGACTACACTAACATTAGAACAAAAAATTATTAAGGCTGCTCACATGCTAGCAAATGGTGAAGTAGTATCTTTTAGAGGTGCTAGCCCTGATACCTATCTCAAGGTAGAGCGTCTTGCTAATCGAATTAAGCAAGATAGAGAATTCCCACAGTGCCCATGTGGAGAGTGTGACTAAGACCACACAACGCCTACGGCGTGTCGCCTTGACTTTTGGCGGTAAGCATGATAGGATACCTAGTATCAAAAACTAAATAAGGACAAATTGGCTAATGAGCCTAAGCAAATAAATGTGATACAAAACACAGTGAGCCTTAGCAAATAAGTAGCCAAAATGTCAGCCCCCTGTGCTAGGATACTCCTAGTATCAAAGAAAGGATAACTAACTATGAAAACCAACATTCAAGCATTCACCATTGAGGAAGCCCTAGTGGGTAAATACTATCGCTCAACAAAGCGAGGTCGTTTCAATGACGGAATTATTCAAGAAGCCGTTTTGCGTGATGATGTTTATCTATCTAACGCTAACGCTTACGCTGTTCGTGTTCGCCCTGATAGAGGTAGCGATTTCTGGGCTACTCTAGCGGTAATTACAGAATAGGGGTTGCGAAAATGAAACTCTACAAAACAATTACTTTTGATTGCTCAAGTTGCTGGGGTAAGGGTTATCTTTACTATGGCGGAGCAGAAGATTACAACATTGAACCATGCGATTGCGTGCTAAACAATACAGGCACACTATTCACAACTAGAGAGGCTTACTAAATGATAACTGTTCAACTAACAAGCGTTACAGGTAGCACCATGAAAGTGGAACTACCTACAAAGCAAAGTGTTTTAGATTATGTTGAAGCACTAACCAATAAATTGCCAAAAGGTGCTACTGTTCAGGTAGATGCGCCATTGGCTGGGGTATCAGGTTGGGTTAGGTCAAAAGCCTAACCTTTACCAATCTCTATTACTACCTAAAGACTTAGCCAATCTAATTAGATTAGTTATCTCTTCTATTAGGTTATCACTAGGATTTTCTGAGATACTAATTAGCAGATCAATTTCTTGTTCTACTTCTTGTAGAGATAAGATGTTTAGTTTCTTGAATCTATCTATCATTATCTACGCTCTACGCTTTCGCAGTAGAGGCAGTTTCCATTTACAGTTTCTGGAACTGTTGAGTGGAAGTCGCAAACCATTGGCTTGCCTGTTATTTCTATTTTTTGAATCTTGTTCATTTTATTTCCTTTCTTTTGAACTTTTTCTTTTTTCTTTTTCTACTATTACTTTACTATGAATATCTATTTTGTCAAGCATTTTATGTAACAAAGTTATCACGGTTTTGTTGTAGGTTTTCTACAATCAGGCAAGCACTAGTATTAGAATACAAGCAAGCACCAGTAGTTGTGTGCTCACTATTTGAACTTGCATTTTTTACAACAATCGTGTATCGTACATCTGGTAAAAATATTCAGATTTTCATAAAACTGAATTTATCCTTCGTTTAATGAAATTTGCACGATCACACGAAAATGGGTTAAATCATAGATTTGCGGGTACCTAAATCCTAGATTTTCGTGCGTACACACAATTTTGGAGGGTATAATAGATCCATGGATATTACACGTGATGGCAGTATCGATAATCTGGCTATAAAAATTTTTTCAGATTCTTGCTGCAATGGATGTTCATGCCAATCAGACAATGACCATAAAACAGAAGACCAGGACTAACCTGATCTCCTATTTTTGGCGGGATAGCAGATTACTGCTTGACGACAACACCATTCTCAACAAGCATGTCATATAGCATTCCATTAACAAAGTCTAGTTGAGGACGAGCCTGTCCTAGAACTTTTTCAATCTCACTATCTGGCATTCCTTGTTGCTTGGCCATTTGGACATTCATCTGCTCGATATAGTCCGACATCATCTTGATTACTTCGTGTCTGTATAGCATTGTTTTACCATTTCTCTAGAGGGCATTGAGCCTGTTTTAATGTTGATTTGAGTTTCATGAAACATCCACATTTCCTACATTTGGTTAAGCGCTTATCCAACCATTCACAGGAATTGCAGATTTCGAGGCGGTATTTAATCAGATCTTCATCTGATCTTGGCTGACGAGGATCAAACAAGTCAATGAATCTAACATCACTCATTTCCAGTCTATCTCCTGATCATATGTAACAGAGTATTCGCCTCCAAATACTTCCGCATATGAAATTATATCAGACATGTATCTTCTGACTGTGTTGACACCTACCTTATCAGCCATATACTTCTTGCCATGCGTAATTGGCACATATGGTATACCCTCGTTTTTCAACGCATCGTTGAGTGTTTGGATATACCGTTCCTTGCCATAGCGCTTTGAGACAAATGACTGATTTGGATATGTAACCCTAAGTTCCTCATCATAGATATTCTCCACATCTGTAGCATCCATAATATAGGACACAGCAGGATGCATCATCCGTTGCGACCAGTTATGCATATTCTCGCTGTAGTTCTCCATATTGCGTAGTGTAGAGTCAGCGAAAGCCATGCGTTGGTGGTCGGATGGGGATGTAGGAATCTCTGTTGCGAGCGAAATCAAAAAAGCCGTAGCGAAGGGAAACTTGTCGCTATACTTTGTAATCCCAAAATGCCGATTAGGATTAAACGATCTATTCGACATACTATCCTCCTGGAGGCGCATATGATTTCCAATCGAAACCAAGTTATACCTATTGAGGTCACAATCGACGAACAGACATTCTTCCACATTGATCCCGTCCGCCAAAACCAAAATATTTTTGTCGTAAGCCCCTACCACCGTCGAACCGTTAAACCTAGCAATCAAGGCAGCCGTCATGAATCCATCCATATCTGGCGAAATAATTAATTTGTCAGAGTACGACAAAGTCTCTAAAATCGCTTGTTTCATACGTCGAACCTTTCATTCAGTAAAAATGTGGTTTATAATTATATAGTTATGCAACCACATGAAATCGCTGCCCTAGTTGTCAGCATAATAACTATTCTAACAGCAGTTCTTGGCGGTGTCAAGTGGCTTGTCAAACACTATTTTCAGGAAATCAAAAACGAGTTAAAGCCTAACTCTGGATCAAGTTTAAAAGATCAGGTTACAAGACTCGAAATCCAACATAAAGAGTTAGATCGTAAATTAGATAAACTAACAGATTTCTTGTTTACCCATATTGACAAAAATAATCGCTAATATATAATATATATAAATATATAAGATATTATAATATTTAAGATTAAAGATATTCTTTAATATATATATAAATAATAGGGTAGCACACTGACTGGATATTTGTCAAGCCAGAAACGATATTTTCATATAACTTTTTTATAACTCTTTGATAACATTAAGATAACAGGTTTATATATCCTTGACATGGTATAATTTATAAGGCTAGTAGTTAGGGTCGTCTCTCATACCCACCATCCTGACTACTAGTCTTTAATTTTATCTGGTATAATCTAAGTACTATGACTCAATGCTCTCCTGAAATCTTTGGTGCGGACCCCGCCAATATCAAGTGGCAGATCGTACGTGGAGACACATCTCCGCTAAAGGTAGAGTTCTACCAAAATGACGAAGTAACTCCGTACGACACAACTGGCTGGGAGTACTCCTCTAGCACGTATGATTTCCGTGGAGACGTTATTGATGAGTTAGAAGTAGTTCCAGGCCCAGGCTATGTAGAAATCAAGGCTAGCCCAGAAATTACTTCTCTATGGGGTTCAGGATATGGCTCCGTAGTAGCAGAATTGGCTTTTGATCTCCAAGTAACGATTGACGGAGAGACCGTATGGACTCCTGTTATTGGAACTATCTCTGTTCTTGGGGACGTTACAGGAGGTAGTTTATAATGCCAACAATTAAGATTGTACCGTTTCCAGGAGTGCCTGGACCACAAGGCCCACGTGGATTGCAGGGTATTCAGGGAGAAACTGGTTTGACTGGTCCAATGGGTCCAGCAGCATCACCAGTAGTTTATACGTCAACACTATCTGCAGATGGTCTAACATTTACAGGAACCCCAACAACGGCAAGATATATCAAGAATGGCAAACTTGTGTTTGTTTATATTGATGTAGATCTTGACAACATTACAAACTTTGGAACTGGGCAATACAGACTAACACTTCCATTTGCCCCAGCGTTTCACTCAGATGCTTATGCTGGAACTATTCATAAGTATAGCAATGGCCAGCCAAACTATTATTCAATTAAGGGACACCTTTTTCCAAATGACAACAAGGTTTATCTTTGGACAGTTGGCAACAGTCCAGATGAGCCGTTTTATCAAGGCTCACCAGTAACACTAACAACTAGCGACAGATTTCACATATCGTTTGTTTACGAGGCGGTAGAGTAGGGGTGAGGATCCATGGCTAGTAAAAACATGGATTTTCCTACAAGTAAAAAGTCTGCCTATGCAGCACAGGTTCAGCAGTCTCAAACTCAGGAGCCTGGTTCAGTATCTTATATCCCAGTTCCAGGACCACAGGGAGAACGGGGCCCAGCAGGCCCACAGGGGCCTCAAGGGCCAAAGGGGGATAGAGGAGAGCCAGGAGAGCCTGGAAAGGCTGGAAAGGCTGGTAAAGACGGTAAATCGGGCATTCCAGTACATGGTCAGCAATCTGGATGGGCATCATATGAAAATTCAGAACTAAGAAAGTTACAGTTGGGGGCAACTAGGGGTATAGACGGCTGGGTAGATATTTATGTCGATCCAAGCGCTGAAGGAGTAAACGAAAAATACTTACCAGAGTCTTCCGTTAGTCTATACAACTCTCACAGCAGAAGAATCAATCTTAAATCCCTTAAACTTGGCTCTCAAGTCGAGATAACTTATAATCTTGAGTTAGAAACGTTCTCTCCAAACACTGAAGTTTGGGTTAGATCACTTTTCCCAGACACTGGAGATGAGTACACTTCTTTAGTGGGAAACCTGAAGTATCAGTACACCTATGAACTTTCCGTGTCACACAAAATACCAGTATCTAAGGAGGTTAACAAGTCAAGTGGAATAATTCCACAAATCAGAACCGATATGGACGCTATTGGTAGAATCAAATCTATCGTAATTTCTGTCTCCTGATCTGATATAATTAACTTGGAGGACTTATGGCATTTCCAGCAACTTTTAACATTAACTATTACAAGGGTGACACCTATGAATTTAACATTTACCCGAAAGATTCTACAGGTGCAGTTTTTGACCTAACTGGATTTGCTATTGGTGGCAACGAAACCGCAGAGTTCTTTTATTCCACAGCCCGTGGATCTGCTGGAGTTGCCAATAGAGTAGAGTGTTTTGCAAGAATTTCTGATGACAAAACTAGAGTTGAATGTGCAATTCGTCCAGCAGACTCTGCATCTATGGTTGCAGGAACAACTTATATGTATGACGTTCAGATTACAAAGCCAGGTTCTGGTGGTACAAAGCCATATGATACCGTCATAACTCTTCTTACTGGAAATATAACTGTAACAGACCACATCACAGGGGCCGTATAATGGCAGAGGTTTTGGTCGCAACAGATGAACTTACGGTTCTTGGAGGACCAGCCGAAATTTCTTTAGATGTTGATTTTGGTCCAAAGGTCGACAGAGGAAGCCTAACCTTTTATGGAAATGGTAAGCCAAATCTAGTAACACTTCCAGAAGATCCACAAGCATATGATTTGTACATCAACCTACTCACTACTGATGACGAATATCTTTGGATGTATCAGTATGTGTATACTCCTGGAGGATTTACCTGGGAGCCAAGGGTAAAACTAATTCCAAATGTTTATAGCGACAATAACATTACAACTTTTACATCTGGCTCTACAACAATACCCGTCTTAGTCAATAAAATTGTTCCAACAGACTTGGTTGCAACACTACAGGCAGAAAATTTTAATATTCAATATAATATTCAGGGCACCGCTTCCATAGCCTCTTCAATGAGCGTTGGCGAGATTTACACTGACGTAAATAGTGGTGCTCTGATACTACCGTTGACAATTACAGCACATGAGTTGTCAGAAGGGGAATGGGTAGGTCTAACTGGAACAAAGACAGTACACCTACACATTACTGTGGTATAATCGAAGATGGTGAATGTGAATGGCTGCTGAAAACATTGGATCTCTTTATAACACTAAAATTCCAGGCTACGAAGACGCAGCCGATATTCAAGCAGCACTAAAACTATTTTTATATGGTTCAACATCCTATGATGTAAATAACACAGATCCAAGCCAACTCCCAAACCCCTCCCTTGCCAGACACCTGAAGAACTTGCAGGATGGAATTAATACATTAGACGAACTTGGTACAGGATCTAAACTTTCTGCCACAGAACCCACAGCATCTCAACTTCCTCTTAATGGAGAAATTCCAAATGGTTTTATTTGGGTAGACTCTTCGCAAAGCGCAAATAATTCAGTAGGATACTTAACAGCGGTATACACCAATGAGGCACCTACCACAAATCTTGTGGATGGACTTATTTGGATTGACAAGAATGCTACTCCAATTCGTGCTTTTGTTTATAATGCTGGAACATCTTCATGGGATGTATTTAATCAACTAGAAAATTTGGTTGATAATCAAGGCGATATGATTTACGGATCTTCCGATAACACTTATACAAAACTTTCTATTGGTGCAACTGGTCAAATTCTTAAGGTAGGTGCTGGAGTACCTTATTGGGGCAATGAAAAGCAATGGACCATTCTTGCAAGTGGAACACTATCTGGGCCAACACTTTCTATCCCATCAGTTCATGGAGAAAGGCTTGCTATTGTTCTTAAAAATTGGAGTCATGACGACATTACTGCAGACTCTATTATCTCTTTGCAGTTTAATGGAGATACAGGGTCAAACTATGTAGATACCGACGGGACAACCTCTAGTATTTCACTTGATAGCGCATTAATCTCAGAAGCATCTTCTGTCAACCACGTAATTTTTATTGATTTAGCACATACTTCTGCAGCACTAAAGCCAGTATATACACTTTCTTCTCAGGACGAGTTTGGCTACTATGTAAGTCCGCTACCAATTGACTCCATTCAAATATTTTTGTCAAATGGAGAGTTTGATTCTGGGACCTATGAAGTTTGGGGGTACAGATAATGCCAAAGAAAAAGACTAACGTAAACAATTCCCCTAAAAATACTCTAGGAATGGCAGAAGAAGAGTATAATAATTATTTGGCGGTAACATCTAAGGCCCAGGCAAAGATCCAGGTTCACAAAGATGCTATTGCTGCAAAAGAGATTGCAGTTGCTAAGTTGGCAAAACTTGGAATTACTGAGGCAGATTTGAAAGCGATGGGACTATAATGGCGATTGACAACACTGGAAAGATTGCATATATTTACCAAGACGGTACTTGGTATGCGATTAGTGGTGCTGTTAATACTGCTGGTTCATATGAGTGGACTGGGACACAAAATTTTGCAAACACAGTAACTTTTGAATCTGTTGTAAAGGCAGAGGGTGGAGTCAACAACTTCCAAAATCCAAATGCCAGAAACACAGCAATCCCATCTCCAACAAACGGCATAGTTGCTTTTGTAAGGCAGGATAATTCTGGAAACGTAATCAATCAACTTCAGTATTACCACAATGGGGCTTGGACATCAATTAATGATGTAGTTATTGATGCTAAAACATCAAACTACACTCTTCAAACTTTTGATTCTGGAAAGTTGATAACAGTTTCATCATCTTCTGATGTTGTTATTTCTGTTCCTGCAAATTCTTCACAGGCATTTCCTATTGGGACTGTGATTGAGATTTCTAGAATGGGGTCTGGAGATGTAACTATAACCCCTGCTTCTGGTGCGGTCATTTATAGCAAGGGAGATTACCTTGACATCGCATATAGATATGGAATCGTAAAACTGACCAAGTTGGATACAAATAGTTGGCTTCTAACTGGTGATCTTATTGTTCAGGGTGTTCCAACAACTACCACTACAACTACCGCAGCGCCAACTACAACAACTACAACTGCTGGTTCTACAACAACTACTACTAGTGGTGGTGGGGGAACTACAACAACAACCAGTGGAGGTGGTGGAACTACAACTACGACAACTCAAGCAACTACAGGTACCACCCCAACAACAAGCACGACAACAACTACAACCACTACAACGACAACAACTGCTGGCGTAACTTATACATATTTCTGCACTACACGTGAAAATACTGGAGATGTTTATAGTTTTGAAAATCCTTATGATGCATCAGGATGTGTTGAGGGTGTAACAAATACTGTTTGTGTTTATGCACCTGTTGGAAGCAATTCTTATCCATCAGCACCGCCATTCCCATGTTCAAACGGTGGAACAACGACTACAACTGGTGCAACAACTACTACTACCACTACTACTGGTAGCACAACAACTACCACTACTGGATCAACCACAACCACGACCTCTGGAGTTACTACAACTACAACATGTTCTGGAGGGTACGTTACGTCATCACCTGGAACAAGTGGAGATTGGGGATGTCCTTCTGGTGTAGCAAACGTTACACGTTGGTATGATGAGTGTGGAAACCTTGTGGACGAAGTCTTTATTTCTTGTGTTGCTGGTTCTACAACTACAACTGCTGCCCCAGCAACCACAACTACAACTGCTGCCCCAGCAACCACAACTACAACTGCTGCCCCAGCAACCA
>CAYQOJ010000004.1:0-10892 GCA_964419105.1 uncultured Methylococcus sp. | reverse complement strand
CAACTACAACTGCCTCAAGCGGATGTACAACACCTGAGCCATATCCAGGCGAATGTTTCTGTAATAACGGCTCGTGGGTCTGCTAGTCTCAATATGGTATAATTTTCTAGGAGGAAAATATGGCAACTACAAAATCTACAGAACCAAGCATTAGAACATTCGCTTTTATTGTTGAGGGTGATGTTGTTGGAACAATTACGATTCCAGCAGAGGCACCTAATGCAGAAAGACTTTGGGCTGGACTATCGTCAGGCGCAATTGTCGTTGAATCAACTAGCACTCCAGGAGTTCAGTACGGCTGGACTTGGGATGGCACGTCATTTAACCAAGGAAACTAAAAATGGCAGAGTTGTCTCCATGGCAACAGTGGAAAAAGAATCTTGGAGAGACAAGACCTTGGGATTTAATTAATCCTAATACAGATTGGGCATCTGAAGAACTAGCAACACAAAGATTTGATATTTGCAAGGCATGTCCAGAGTTGGTACAAATGTCAAAACAGTGCAAACAGTGTGGCTGCTTTATGAATGCTAAGACTAAATTACAAAAAGCAGCATGTCCACTTGGAAAGTGGTAGCCTAGAGAGGGTTTGGGTATAATGCTAAAAATATTTATATCCGTAGCCTCTTATATGGACCTAGAACTTACAGACACGATCTATTCAGCACTAAGTAAAGCAGAAGACCCATCAAGATTATTTTTTTCTGTATTCTCTCAAGATGTAGATGACGGACACCCAAAATTAGAAAATTTGTTTGGAATGTTTGGTGTTCATGGTTTTAAATATCAAAAAATTAATTACAAGGATGCACGTGGCGTTGGTTTTGCACGGTATAAAACTCAAGAGCCATTGGTAGACTACTTTGACTTTTATCTTCAGGTAGACTCGCATACCCAGTTTAGAGAAGGCTGGGATACGCTATTGATTAATGATTATCTTGAGTCTGAAAAGTTTTGGGGTGGCAAAATGATATTTACAGCATACCCAGGAACATACACATATACTGATACTGGCAATGTTAAGATTAGCGAAATCGCAACACCTACCAAACTAAGGATTCAGCCTTCAGATAATCCCGTTATAGTTTATGAGCCAAAGTATACGCAGTATGATGGTGGATATTTTGGAGAATACCATGCCTATTTTTGTGCTGGATTTGCATTCGGAAGATCTCAGTATTTTATAGATGTTCCGTATGACGAACACCTATATTTTAATGGTGAAGAGCAAAGTCTGTCTATTAGATTTTATTGCAATGATATTAAATTAATTGCTCCAAGCAAGCATTATGTATTCCATCATTACAGCGGAACAAAAAGAAGTAGGCATTGGGAAAAGACTCCAAACTGGGAAGTTAATGAAAAGATAAGTATTGATAGACTAAAGAAATTTTTTGATGGAGAACATCTTGAGGGGTTTGGTATCCCAGACATGCAGAAGTATAAACATTGGCTAGAATGCTTTCTAACTCCAAAAGAATAAAAAATCCCAGCCGTAAATAAATACGACTGGGACTCTTTATGTATAGAATTAATTTGGGAACTTTTGCATAAACTCTTTAGTCCTTGGAGTTATGCCGTGCCAAGAAGACCAGTCTTTTCCACCTTGGGACATAAAGAATGCAATCTCCGCATTCCTGACTGGATCGAATAGATCGGAATTTTTCTTGAGGTCAAACTTTTTTAGTCTGTCCGTGCCAAGTTCACCAATCATGTTTATTTGAAAGAGACCATAGGAGTTGTCTCCTGTTGAGGTGTTGTCATTGTGAGCCATAGGTCTTCCGCTAGACTCTTTTTTAACTACTGCCCATGCTACCCTCAATGCTTCTCCCCTAAAACCAACATCATATAGAAGTTCCTTTAGTTCTAGGTCAGAAAGCATATCCTTGGGGGAATACTTAGACTTTTCTGATTTTTCTGCCCTAGATGCACTTAAAGCCACTTGCGTGGCTCTCTTATGCTCTAGTTCATAACTTATACTACTGTCATTATTTTTTTCTTGAGATGCTGTTACAACCGTACTACCGTCCACCACAGGTGGTTCAGCGTTGGCAGCATTTGAGAAAACAGCAAATACTGCTACTGCTGCGAGTGTCCCAATGATTACATCCTTGTTGTTACTTAGTTTCATCATAGTTCCTCCTTAAAGAACAAAAACACCTTGTTAAAGGGTGTCTACTGACTAGTATATCATTATTTGGGTCAAAAAGTCAAATCATAGGCTATAATTAGATTATGGCAAGCGGAAATACAAATGATGGTCTATTAAATTTACCATATCCAGTATCCAATGATCCTGTTAATGTTCATGGCGATATAGAGGCTTTGGTTGATAGGTTAAAGATTGTTTTGCCACCTCTTGGTTTGCCAAACTTTCAAATATCTGTGATTAATAATTCTGGTATTAATCTTGCTGCAGGTACCCCAGTCTATGTCACAGGATACACCACAAAGACCACTGTAGCCAAGGCTACGCCAGATAAAATGCCAATCCTTGGATTACTTAAGCAGCCTTTGCAAAACGGCTCTGAAGGTATTTGTGTAGTTGCAGGAGTAATGGATCAGATTAACACAACATCTTTTACAACTGGAGATGTTTTGTATGTTAGTCCAACTGGAGGATTAACAAACTCTAGACCAGAAAATGGTAGTGGTGCAGTAGGAGTTGTGGCACACGCTGCAGTTGAAGGAATTATTATTGTTGAGGCAAAAGGAAACGGTACCTGGGGAGCACTCAGGGATGGATTAGCCTAATATTCTATGCTATAATTTAAAGCATGGCAACTCTTCGTGGATCAGCATCTTCCTATGACATTGGTAACAAGCCCCCTACAATCGTTTGGACTGTAGTTCGTGGCGATACTGCGTCTTTTCGGGTTTATGTAACTGATGATGAAAAGATTGCCCTCAATATTCCAGACTGGTCAATTGATATGAAAATTAAGCGTCCCAACTCACCAACTAATTCTGGAAAAATTACTGATGACGCAACTACTATTTTAGAACTTACACCATTTGCAGACCCAGACGATGAACTGGGAGAGTTTACTGTGTCTTTGACATCTTCAGAGTCACAGATTCTTGAGACAGGAGACATCTTTGATATTCAGTTATCAAGACCTGACCATGTATGGACTATCGCTCAGGGCAGCATGGTAATACTTGAAGATGTAACTGACTAATGCGTAGTGCTGTAATATCACAAAAAGATAACAATACACTAAGAAAAATATCTGCCAAAGATTATGGCATTATTAACATTGCAAGAACAAGTCGTACTGTTAAGGTAAACGAAGTCTTACCATTTCGTGTAAAATTCACAAATATAGGTTTGACTGGTTATGGACCTAACAATCCAGCACCAATTGGTATAGCAATTGTTGGTTTCAATAACTATATTCTTTAACATTTAAAAAAGGGGGGTTATAATTTAACCATGGCTAGAGTCTCGATTCCTTATGTAAAAACCCTGTTTGAAACAGGTGATCGCCCTACACAGAGCGATTATGAAAATCTAATTGACACCGCTGCTGGACAAGCAACGGACCTTGGTTCTTTTGGTAACAATGAAAACACAATCTATGGACTTGAGAACCCTACAGTAATTGATTCGTTTGATGCTACAGTTTGGCGTATGGTCAAGTACATCATATCAATTTCAAAGACTTCTGCTGGTGATAATAAGTATTACGCCACAGAGATGACACTTCTTGTTGACGGAGAAGACGTTTCCGTTAGCGAGTATGGAACAATAGACAACGATGGGAATATTGGCACCATTAGCGTCTCACGGACTGGAGATACTGTCGCTTTGACGGTTACCCCAGATCCTGCAATTAAGCCAGTCACTGTGCGATTCGCTCGTATGGGACTTAAGGCGTAAACAAAGGAGATAAAAAATGGCAACATTAAACAAAAACTTTAAGGTCAAGAGTGGCCTTGTTGTTGAGGGTGCTACTGGTACTATCAATGGCTATAACATCCTAACAGAATCACAAGACGGCATTGACTTTATTGTCGATCAAATTGGTGGTACTGCTACACCAAATAACACCCCAGACACAGTAGTAAAGCGTGATGGTTCTGGTAATTTCGCTGCAGGTACAGTAACAGCAAGCCTTGTTGGTGACGTTACTGGTAATGCAGACACAGCAACAGCACTTGAGACATCTCGTACAATTGAGTTGACTGGTGATGTAACTGGTTCTGTATCTTTTGACGGTACAGCAAACGTACAAATTTCAACAACTATTGGATCTGGCTTTGCAACAGATGCAGAGGTTGCTACCGCTAAGGGCGAAGCAATCGCAGATGCTGCTTCCTACACTGATGGTGAGATTTCTACAGCACTAACAACAGCACAAGGATATGCAACTACAGCAGAAAACAATGCTAAGGCTTATGCCGATGGCCTTGCTTCTGGTTACGAAGTTGCAGGTGCTGCTGCTCAAGCCCTTGCAGATGCAGAGGACTACACAGATGCAGCAGTTGCTAACCTTGTAGACGGTGCACCAGCACTTCTAGATACTCTTAATGAGTTGGCTGCTGCAATTGCTGACAACCCAAACTACGCAACTGATGTTGCTAACTTGGTTGCAACAAAGGCTGACACAACTTACGTTGATGACGAAATTTCAGGTGCTCTTACAACTGCTCAAGGATACGCAGATACTGCTGAGGCTGATGCCAAGGCATATGCTGATGGTCTTGCAGTTAACTATGACCCTGCAGGTTCTGCTTCAACAGCACAATCAAATGCAGAAACTTTCGCAACAAATGCAATCAATGCACTAGACACTGATGATATTGAAGAGGGTGCTTCAAACCTATACTTCACAAATCAGCGTGCTATCGATGCAGTTGGTGGAACAATCACAGGTGCTATCGATAACCTAGACACAGACGACATTGAAGAGGGTAACTCAAACCTATACTTCACTGAGGCTCGTGCACAGTCTGCAGTAGCAGGTGACATTTCTTCAGCAGTTGCTGCTGGTGATGACACTGCAACTCCAGTATACCTAGCAGTTAACTTGGCAGACATTGCCAAGCAGGTTGCAACACAGGTATCTGTTCCTACTGCAAGCGAAATCACAGCACTTTCATGGGCATCTGCGGACTTCCGTTCAGCAGAACTGCTTGTAAAGGTTGCCTATGGTTCACACACAGAGGTATCTAAGGTTCTTTTGACCATGGATGCTTCTGACAACATTGCTATCACAGAATACGCAATTGTTGGAACAAATGGTTCAGCATCAACAATTTCTGCTGATGTTTCTGGATCAGATGTAAGACTACGTGTTACAACTGCAAACAACAACTCAACAGTTACTGTTGCAGGAACATTGCTAGTCTAAAAAAATAAAATTATGAAGAGGGAGTGGTAAATCTTGGCTACATTAGACAAAGATTTTAAGGTAAAAAATGGGCTACAGGTCGCAAATGGCGGTAGTTTCGGAGGGGCAGTAACAGTTGGTAACCCAACAGATGCAAACCATGCCGTTACTAAGTCATATGTTGATGCCTTAGTTGGTAACACACCAGTTGGATCTACCCCTCCCTCTTCTCCAGACAACGGAGATATGTGGTTTGACACATTGACACAAAGACTCAATGTTTACTATGGAGGTTCATGGCTAACAATTGCAACAATTGATGACACCCTGACTCTACCACAGCACATTCACGATACTTCGATTGATGGAAATGGTCTTATTGTTACAACATTCCGTGAGGGTGGAAGTTTCAATAGTCCACAAGGCACTCCTGTTGATGGTGGAGGTCCCGAAACAACTGTTTGGGCACTTGTACTAGATGGCGGTAGCGCTGTAGATAACTTCAATTAAAAAATTGATGTTATAATAAGATAGAAAATCATGGGCAGCACCCATAAGGAGAGAATATACTATGGCAACAAGAATGCAACAGCGCAGAGGTACTGCAGCACAATGGACAGATGCAGATCCAGTACTCGCAGCAGGTGAGATTGGTTTCGAAACTGATACCAACCAATTCAAAATTGGTGATGGAGTCAACGTTTGGTCAGATCTCTCCTATTTCCAGACAATCGGAGACCTTGGTGGTACTTTCGATGACTATGTCCCACTATCTTCTAAGGGCAACGCAAACGGTGTTGCAACCTTGGATCAAAATGCTCAGGTTCCAATTTCACAACTACAGAACTTGATCGATAATGCCCCATCAACACTAGATACTCTAAACGACATTGCAACTGCAATTGGCGTAATTGATGGAGAAGTTGACACAAAGATTAGTGCAGCAGTAGGGGCAGAATCAACTGCTCGTTCACAAGAAATTGCACAAGCAATTCAGGATGAAGAAACTCAACGTAACGCTGCAATTGACAACGCAATTGACAACGAAGTTCAACTAAGAGATAATGCTATCTCTGCTGCAATCGGACAGGAAGTATCTGATCGTAATGCAGCAATTTCTTCCGAGATTGCGGATGAGGTCACAGCACGTGATGCTGCAATCGCAGCAGCAGTCGCTAACCTTGCTGGAGATGCTGATGCTCAGGCCTATGCATCTACCGCAGAACAAAATGCAAAAGATTATGCAGATGCAGAACTTTCTGGCCACAACTCAGACACAACAAATGTTCATGGTATTGCTGATACATCGCTTCTTGCCCTTAAGTCAGAAGTTGCAGCAGTAACAGCAGCATCTCTTGGACTTGGAAATGTGGACAACACTTCCGATGCCAACAAGCCAGTATCAACTGCACAGGCTACAGCAATTGCTAATGCAAAGGCAGAGGCTATTGCAGATGCAACCTCACAAGTAAATGCAGTTATTGCTTCAGCACCAACAGCACTAAATACTCTTGACGAACTTGCTGCAGCACTTAATGATGATGCAAACTTTGCGTCTACAGTTACAACAGCACTTGATGGAAAGGTAGCATCTTACACACCTATCTCTCAGAAGACAGGGGCATACACATTGTCCTCACTTACTGAAAGAGATAGCCTAATTGAGGTTAACTCATCTTCTGCAGTAACAATTACAATCCCTACAAACTCAGCAGTTGCATATCCAGTAGGAACTTCTTTGGATATCCTTCAGACTGGTTCTGGTCAGGTAACAAGTGCAGGTGCAGGTGGAGTAACAGTAAATGCAACTCCAGGACTTAAACTACGCACTCAGTGGTCATCCGCTACGCTATTCAAGCGTGCAGAAAACACATGGGTAGTCTACGGAGACCTTTCCGCTTAAGGGTCAATGAATAGGAGATTAGAAAATGGCACAGAATAAAAGAGCAGGTAAAAAGTCACTAGCACAGAATGACTTCTTGGAGCCACTGGCACCAGTTAGCGTATCCGCATCAAATGTTGGTACAAACCGTGCATTTAACAATGGCGCAGCCTCTGTGTCATTTTCACTCCCAGCAAACTCTCCAGCAGCAACTTCTTATACAGTAACTGCTTCAACTGGACAGACAGCAACTGGGTCTTCTTCTCCAATCGTAGTTGGTGGAATTGCAACTGGTGCAACTCCAACATTTACAGTAGTTGCAGTAAATGCATCTGGATCTTCAGTAGCATCAGGTGCATCTAACTCAGTTACAATAACAACAGTACCAGCAACCCCAGCAGCACCAACTGTTTCTAGCCCAACACCATCATCACCAACAAATCAGGCTGGAACAACTACTGACACAGTATCTTGGACTGCCCCAGCAAACGGTGGTAGTGCAATTACTCAGTACACATGGACATCATCTGACGGTAAAAGCGGTACAACAACTGGTACATCTGTATCGGTAAACCAAGAGGGTGGAACTTCTCAGACCTATCAGGTTAGAGCAGAAAATGCTAACGGAGCAGGTGCATATTCTGCATCTTCTGGAAGCGTAACCACATTCTCCTTTACTCCATTTTCAGTATTTGGATTCTTCTCAGTATTCGGATTCTTCTCTGTGTTCGGATTCTTCTCTGTGTTCGGCTTTACACCGTTCTCAGTGTTTGGCTTCACTCCGTTCTCAGTATTTGGATTCTTCTCCGTGTTTGGCTTCACGCCGTTCTCAGTGTTTGGATTTACACCGTTCTCAGTGTTTGGTTTCACACCATCATTCAGCGTGTTCTCCTTCTCACCTGGTGGCGGTGGATTCACCTACCCAATCTAATCTATAGTGTATAATAGTTACACCTAGTAGATTAAGGAGATCGATATGCAACAGCAGGGGATGATGATTCCTCCTAGCATTAGTAGGTCAACACAGCCACATAAGTTCTTTGATAGATATTTAAACAATGATCTTGGGCTACTTACTAAAGAACTGCAGGATAGGTATGAAAAAATTCAGCGTGCAGAGGTTGTTGGGGTAACCCCAGTAACTGATCAAGAAATTTGGAAGCAATCAAACAGCGTCTCAACTATGAAGTGGAGACAGTATAACGTATTCCAGTTCCACATTGAAGGAATTAGAAGTCTTTATGATGCAATTTCTGAAATGGTAACAGAAGCGTGTGAATATTATGATGTAGATAAAAAGGCTCAGCAATATATGCTACAGGGTTGGTTTAACATCAATACTGCACACAACGGAAAACTAGACTGGCACGATCATGGACATGGTGGTGCTCCGCTATTCCACGGATACTATGCAGTTTCTGCAGAACCATCACAGACACACTATAAGGTTTTTGATGAGTACAAGATTAACGAAAACAAGAATAACCGTGCAATCCTTTCCGAAATGGGTCATCCACACGCAATGGGTGATTGGGATTGGGATGGTCCAAGAATCACTGTAGCCTATGACGTTATTCCTCTAAGAGATTTGATGACAGCAGGCATGGACCAAGAACAGCATTGGATCCCCCTTAACTAATGTTTATCAAGACTGTATGCTTTTTTGCTGGGCACAACGTTAAAGTAATTGCTGAGTGCCCAGTAACAAAAGTAAAACATGTAGTTTGTACAAGATGTGGATACGATAATAAGCCGATGAACCCAGACGACAAAACAATGTCGCAAAGAGGTCCAAGGTATATCTAGGAGAAATATGAAAGACCAGATTATTCATGTAAAAGAGTTTATGCATAAAGACGACTACACAAGAATTCATGAGTATGCTATTAAAAATGATGAATTATTTTCTGAGTTTGGCAACTCTGAGCAAGAGTTTAAGGTTCACGTTCGTGGTCAGATTAATCAGATAGACCCAGAAATCAGCAGAATCATAGAGTCTAACGCAAAGAGGGTTTATGACTTTGTTCGTGAGAAGTATTCAGAAACAGATTTTACTCCTTTTGACGAGACAAAAACTCACATTGCTAGATTTGCTGCAGGGGCACAAATGCATGAACACTTTGATTCTAGCAGACCAAACGACATAGCAACTTTAATATACATTAATGATGACTATGAAGGGGGAGAAATCTATTTCCCAGAATATGATGTTGCAATCAAGCCTCAGTCTGGAGATCTTATCTGTTTCCCAGATAACCCATCCTTTGTTCATGGCGTAAAGATAATCAAGTCTGGGGTAAGATATACAACTCCTCGCTGGTTTACCCGTATTGTATGATAAAATAGACTAGGAGAAAATATGCCTAGTCCATCAAACCTATATGCTGAGAAGATATTTGCGGAACATCCGCTAGGTCTTTGGCCTTTGGATGATGTTGCAGACTACGTATCTCTTATTGATGAGGACACAAGGGATATATCTTCTTGGTCCGTTTCTGGTGGAACTGCCGAACTGTCATCCTTTTCAGAAGAACCCTTCCCATCTAGCAAAGTAACCAAATTAACTGGAGAGGTCACCAATGAAGATGGTCAGATCGTATGCGTTAGTGATTTTCTGTTTAATTTTAACGAACTAGATCAAAGTCTATCCACATTCTCTATAGGCTCTTATTTTTATGCTGACAGTTCCTATATTGCTGGATATCAAATAGGATATCAGTACTACGATAGTACTACTGGCTCTATAGTAGAAAAAATGCAAAACTTTCAGTCTGTAGTGACAAAGTCTTGGGTATTTGTTTCTAGCACTTTTGTGCCACCACAAGAAAATACAGAGTTTAAGTTGGTGCTAAAAGTAGACTATATTGGTGGGGCAACAGAAGAAACTGACAATGTTTTTTATGTTAATGGATTATCATTTGGTCAATGGTCTGAAGAGTTTAATTCTACATCTTTAGGTGTAACACCTCAAGCAAATAGTGCAACACCACTTGGCAATATAAAGGTTGTTGAGGCTCCAGCCTATGGAGTTCAGGAAACACCAGCATACTATATCGCTAACTCTAAGTCGCTACTTGCAAAAAATACTGGAGTTCCCCTAGTATTTGGTGCAGAATCAAATACTAAAATTATTCCAAACGAGGATGGCGCTCCATCGCTTATTATTCCAGGCTTTGGTGCAATGAATAAGCACGGAGAGGGACGAGACTATTCTATAGAATTTTGGGCACGAATAAACTCTGACACGACCTCACCAAAAAGAATATTTGGACCTATTGCCTCAGAAGATGGAATATATGTAGATGGTCCATTCTTTATATTTAAGATTGGTAATAATGTAGCATCTCACTATGTTGGCGAATGGTACAGGCCAATGCTTGTTAACATTAACATTATTCCTAACAATGCATCAGTTATTTTAAATGGCGAACTAATCATATCGATTGACTTAAATGAAGATGTCGAATATCCAGATAAACTGTCTCAGTCTGGTAAAGATCAAGACTGGTTTGGCTTTTATGCATATGAGGATGCATCACCCATAGAAATTGACTGTGTAGCAATCTATCCGTACAAAGTGCCAGTTGCTATGGCAAAAAGACGATGGGTATATGGCCAGGCAGTAGAGTTTCCAGAAAACATTAACACGGCATATAGCGGAACGTCTGTTGCCA
>CAYQOJ010000003.1:42056-57858 GCA_964419105.1 uncultured Methylococcus sp. | reverse complement strand
ACACCCCTTGAAAATTTCTTTGAATGATTTGTCCACCTTCATCAACAAACACAGATCATTTGATTTTTTCTCCACCAGACTTATATCATTTATATTATTTTTGAGACTCTCATTCACATTCTGCCTATTTTCACGCCGTTCATCTTCGGAAATCTCAGTCAGTATAGAACTCAGGTTGCTATCAGCAAAGAAGGAATCAAGATTGGAGTCAAAACTCTTTGCAATATTTTTATAGAACCTGAGACAGCGATTAATTTTATCGTCTGTGGGGCTCAGTGAGGTATTGGTGTCATTTTCTATGGATTCCTTGCATTGAAAGATTGGTGAAAAGCAGCTGTGAATAGCATACCTCATGAATTTTTCGACTATGGAGTTATGGGATTTCTGAGTGTTGCAGATCAAAGCAAAGAAAGTGCTCACTGCAGAATTTAGCATCTCAAAGCGTTCAATGATTAGTTTCCAGAGATATTCTTTTATGATTCTATCGATTGCTTCATCAGTCTGTTTTTGTTTGGGGTCGTTCTTAACTTCATAGCTTGCCTTTGCTGTTGAGTAGAATGTAGTTTGGTTGATACTTTCATAGACTTTCTCATAAAGCTCTGTGTTCAACGTCAAGATATGTTCTATCATCTCTATTTGCCTGGTTTCCTGGTCTCTCAATTTTTCAAGAAAGTTATCAGTGCGTTTTACAATTTTTTCACTCCAAAATTGGTTGAAGTAATCAATTCCATTCCAATTGTCATAATTCCATGAACCACCCTTAAAATATTTCCCCATTGTCTTTGTAGTGTTTGAACTATTGCCCTTGATCATTGCCCGCAGATCAACAAAATCACCAGTGTAAATACCAGCAAGCAAATTGAAAATATCTTCCCTGTGCTTGGCTGCATTGCCAATCATTGTTGATCTGTGCTTTTCACTTGAAATTGAAGACTTGATTTTGGTCTCAATTTTATCTATTTTCTTGAAGACTGCTGCCAGGGCTGTGACATTGGCTTTCAATGCTGTTTTCTGCGCATTTTCTGTTGAAATAGCATCAACCTCTGCCTTTACAGCTTTTATTTTTTGGTATTCTTCTTTCACTGCAGTAAGCATGTCCACACTGCAAAGCTTCATGGCCGCCTGCACCTCACCATAAACTGCACGATTGTATGGTTTCCAGGACTGATCCAAAACACTGGCATTTGGTGATTTGAACTCTGTAAATGACTCAAGCAAAGGAAAGACCCTGCCACTGCTGGGCCTAAATCCCACAACCAAGGGCATAAACGCCACAGAGTCATTAAAAGAATATTTTGTTCCTGAGATTGAACTAACAGGCGTCGTGCTTGTGGCATCAGTCATCGCACACTGCCACTGCTCCCACTTATATACAGAGCTTCCAATATTTCTCAAACGTGAACGGGCTGCATGTGCCGCCGTGTCTCGCCTTCCCTGGTCGGGTGTACATAAAGTATCCTTGGCACACACCCCCAGATGCCGCTGCACCGAATCTTAAAAAGTCTTGACGACCCTGTGCGCCCTGAGGTCACAAACCAGATCATCACCTACATGAAGAACATGCCCAGCGGGAATGAGGAGCTCATCAGCCAGTGCATCACACATCTTGAGAACACCCAAACACTGGGGGCCATGCTAGCGGTGGTCCACGCCTTGAACGACGGGGAGTTCCTGCTGCGGTGCCACACGGACGTGAGCGAGAACGAGTTGGTGCACGAACTGGAGGAGATGTTCAGGGACGAGGAAAAAACAACGCAGCTGCAGAGCCCTTATGAACTGAGCATGCACAAGGAGGAGCATCATGGTGATGATAACGTTGTCCCTGGGAAAGGGGAGAGCAGTGAATCTCCCGTTGAGGTACTGTGATGCCGACGAGGTTCGCAGGGCAGTGGTACGACTCAATCCACCATTCACAGTCCACCCACGTCAGGGCGAGAACTTTAGCGTGCAAAAGCGGGTATTTTTGTCGGTGGATGGCCTGTCAGTGGAGTGTGAGAACAAGGATGAGCTGTACTTTGCCTGCAAGCTCGTGGCGATGGACCACAACCGATGGCAGACGCACACTGACGAGGACAACCTCCTGCAGCAAAACATTGCAGAAACGGAGAGGATGGAGGCGGAGGCCAAAGCACGGATGGAAGCGCCGCTGACGGAGGAGGATTTCTTGCCAGAGGAGATCATCAAGGAGGAGGAGGACATCACCGTAGAAGAATGGGGTCAACTGGGGTACAAGTGGTTTCGGAAAGAGGATGTTATTTATTTATAAAGAAGTGCTTTCCTCTTCCACCCTTTTCTGTTTCCTACCAGCTGGCTGCAGTTTCCTGCGTTTTCCGCCGCTTGCCAGACTCGGGCCCAGCAGCACCTCCGAGAGTTGGATGGCGTGGTCGGGCTGCAGGACGCCTATATCGTGAAGCGTTTTCAGGTCCTCCATGCTTTGGATCTCGAGACGCGGCAGCGCGATCAGATGAAATTGGGCCCGCTCCTTGTAGATGAGTTGATACACCTCTTCCAGGAGATCCGAGAGGAACATGCACATCCTGGACATTTTGTTCTGGAAGATCCTGGAAGTAGCCTTCCCCCCGCGCGACTGTTTGTGTGTCTCGTGATCCGCCATGATCATCTCGGGGGGGATGCCCAGCAGGCTGCAGACCGAGTGGCGAAACTTGTTGGTCATGAATTCAATGTCTGCCACAGGCTTCAGCACCGGCATCTGCTCGATGTGATGATGCGGGGGGAGCTCATACACCATTTCGCTGTGATTCGAGGAGCGCTGATTGGCAAACGCCTCCTCCACCGCCGTGAGCGTCTGCTTTTTCCTGGTCTCCATGGCGCCTTTGAGGAAATCCAGGGTGTCAAACACCTCCTTCTGAGAGGCATCGTGGTTGAACTGCTTGGGGTCGGACGACACCACGATCCGCGCTGTGGTGTTCCAGGCGTCCGCGTGGTGGTACCGCTTGATGGTCTCCCGCAGGATGCGGTACTCCTCGATGAGATGGGCGAGCGGGGACTGGACCGTGGCGTGGAGGATGGAGCCCTCGTTCACGTTGAAGTTGGGCTGCACCCATTCGGTCACGTGGAACGGGACGTCCTTGACCACCAGCTGAATCCGGTATCTGAGCGTGCTCTGGTGTGTGGGGTCCATTTCAACCGTCCAGGTGAAGGTGCCGAGCGGGAGGACCTCGGGGATCTTGTCGCCGGACGGCAGCCGTCGCACACACCAGACCACAAAGCCCAGACCATGTGCCTGGCGTATGGCGTTCTTGAGAAAGCGCGGGTAGTGTTTGTTAATGAAGGCCTTGAACTCAGCCGAGGGGATCGCGCCGTCGCGCACAGTGAAATCCATTTCGCGTGACAGGCAAATGTTTTCGATCATCTGTAGACACTCCTGCATGAACGGCTCGGAGGACAGGAGCTCCAGCAGCAGATGATGAGATTCTGCCATGTCCTGCGCTCGCTTCTGGTGGTGGGGCTGCGGCCGTAACATGGATGTCCCAGAGACGGCAGGGTGCTTTATGAAGGCTCTGGCACAGTTTCCAGTGTCGACGTATATTTGCAAATATATCGATGGAAAGCTCAAGGGATGCTGCAATCGTTTTCGCTGCACATGCCGTCGAGCGAAGTAATGCAAACGATCGATAGTATTCTGGTGGAGGATTCGTCGATGAAACTCTTGCCCACGCACTGCATCAATTCAGCGGGTGAGCTGGAGGGCTTCATGCTGACCGTGCCAGGCAAGGCCAAGGGAGGCATTCTGCCCATCAACCGCACCATGTTTCACGGCACCTCGCTGTTTGAAGTGGTGAGTAAAGCGGGGAGTTTCAACGCGGATGTCATGCGCCTGCAGCAAACCACTGATATCAGGGACACCATGAAGGACCTGATGCAGAAGATCTCGGGGAACTGTGTGGGGAAGGAGGCCGCCTTCCGCTGCGTGCCAGACAACGTGGATCTGCTCTCGTCCGTGCGGGGAGACGGGGAGTCCCACGTGGCCAAGACCACTGGGAAAAGGAGCGTGGATTTCGCTGATTGGCAGCCAGAGCTCCCGCACTCCATCGGCCTGTACCAGGCGTTTTGCAGGGGCTATCAGAAGGACCTGCGCGTGCATAAGCTCTTCATAGGGGTGAACGGGGGGCTGAACCGATGCAGCGATGAGTTCTACAACCTCCTGCTGGATGTCGGAAACGAGTTCACCTGCCAGGAGGTGGCCTTTTCCGAGGAGGCCTGGTGGTTGCGCAAAGCATGCCAGAGGGCCAGGGCGAGGATAGCGCTCATGACGGCTCAGCACTACGGGCTGGAGATCTCCACGAGCACCGACCTGTTTTCGTTCAACCAGGACAGGATAGGCGTTCCTGTGGTGGACACGGTGGAATTCGACCTGAAAGAGGCACCCGACGACACAGTGGAATTTTACTCAGCATGCACAGATACAACCACAATCCAGAACGGGATCATCACCAAGATGCATGAGAGCGAGGGCCTGTGGATCTTCCGTGGGAGCGCCAAATCCTCAGCCAAAACCACATCATTTGGTGCCCTGTTTGGGTCCAAGAATGTGTGCGGGGTGTTTCCGACGAGGTCGCCGTATTACAAGCGCAATCAGGGCAGTCCGTCTTTCGTGAATGGATTGGACACCGAATTGATTGTCAGGCACACCAGCAGTCCCAGGCTCAAAGCAGACGGTCACGTGTTTCAGTGCTTTGACGAGCAGTTCTTCGGTAATTTGACCACCATGCAGTGGGACAGGAATAGTGGCGTGATTGAGCTTGTGCCTATTGTGGTTGGGATGAGCTGACACGTGGCAAAGAAGGCCTAGTGTTTGAATCATCATCATAATGACGTCCTCCTCGTCATCATCCACCTTCGTGCACCAGATCCGGAACCTTGTCAATTGGGTGGATTCTGAGGCCCAGCATCTGACGAAAGAAGAGTTATTGGACAGCATACGGATAAGGGTGCTGGTGCTGGCCCAAAAGTTCATCGCGTTTCCCCACTGCCATAACTTCAGCCTGATGCACCAGCAGCCACAGATGCCAGTGACCCCCGCTCCTCAGCCTAAAAACGATGATCATTAGAATCCTCTCTCAAACACTGCAGTCCTGAGTTCGAGTTTCTGTTGTTGTTGTTGTGGCTGGGCTGCAGAGGGAACAGGCAAGGGGGCAACCAGCGTAGGAGCAGGGGCCTCTGTGATGGTTTCCAGGGCAGTGAACTCCATGAATTCAGTCTCCAGATCCTCGTCCGTAATCTCCTCCGTCGCCAGGGGTTGGCCCAGCAGATCCGATATCTCCTTCACATTGGAAATGGACTCCTGCAAATCCTCCACAGCAGACGAAACATCCGCGTGATTGCTCGCTTTGAGCCCGGACACAGTGCCCTGAATGGCGCGCATGAATGTCTGGTTGATCTCGTGGTTGCTCATCGCGTCCATGTGCGCAAGCGCCGACTCCCTGTACCGCTGCAGCTGGGCCATCTGCGCCTGCAGACGCCTATGCTCGAGCATCTTGCTGCGGAAGAGCGCCCTGTTCGCCCCCCCTCTGCAGCGCCGCGCCTCGGCCACGCACCTGCGGTCCTGTAGCTCCAGCGCCAACTGCCGGGAGGCTAGCTGGTCCATCACCTCATTCATGTCCGACGCGCTGTTGCGCACCGCCGTCGCGGGGGAGTAGCCGCGCATGGATAGAACGCACTCTGACAGAAAGACCTTCACCCACTCGCTGCATGACATCGCATGTGCTCCGTGAATCACACATAAGTAGCAGTCGCCTGTAAGGGAGCTGTGGCAGTGCAGGAGAGAAGGGTGTGGGTTCTGGGGTTTCTGGGGTCTGTTTTCACATCTGGTGTGTATATAAATCTGACAGATGCTTCTTTGTGAATGGTGAACCGAATCAAGACCGACGGGAAACGAGAAAAAAAACCCAACGCAGTTAAAACCTGGAAATCCAAACCTTTGTTGGTTCAGGCGTATATCAAAGTAGCAAAGGCGTCGAAACAGATCCAGCGGCTGCAGGCCTCCATGTCGCATATGATTCACAAGGAGATCATGGAAGGGATGAGTTCCGAAGAGAGCATGTTTCATTCCAGCAGGCCCTATTTCTTTGCCAATAATGTAGCCATGGTTCAAAGTACAGAACTGAAAAAAATTGAAAAGAAAATGGTTCCATTTGATGGAAATTTTTTGCATCTGCATTACAATTATAGGTCGGGGATTGTGGAGAATGAGTTGGATAACGAGACTAACTTGTTTGAACCTGATCTCATAGGACGAAAGATGCACCCTAAAAAAGTAAATGTTCACCCCACTCTGGACTACGGTACAGCAAACACTGAACTTAATCAAACAATGCTTAATATTATGGCAGCTGAAATAGAAAACAAACACACACATCGTTATCTGAGTTTAATTTGCGGGCATGGTACGTTGATAAAGGAACAAGTGCAAGAGTACCTCAAACACATGGATGTAATAGGTGGTGAGCATGGAAGGGATGCAGATATAAAATTAGTAGAGGCATCATCGCGGCATATTGTCTCTATCATCGGGAAAGAGAGTGATCTGAGACATTATCACAAATCACACGACAGGATCAAAACTGCTGACCATGTAATTCATATATTCAACACAGAACATCAATTCATATGCAAAAATGACTCCTACGGATGGAAAATCTACAAAAAAAACGTTTTTGCTTCATATATCAATTCGGATAAGCCTGTCCACATCCCAGTGTGTGAAGAATTGATCCTGCAATACCAGATCCAGGATACATCTAACCAAAAAAATCATCCACTGTTAATCAATGCAAAATCGTGTTTGGTAATTTCCTGTGCAATCCAAAGTTCACATCCAGACAATTCCAGGTTTGCATCACTCCACTTTTTTGGTGATAATGCACTGTCTATAGTTTTGGGGGCTAATATACTTGAAAGTATTATTCAAGATAGGACCAAACTGTGTGCTAGACTTGCTGGAATGTTGTGCAAGGCATTTTTAGACATCCACGGTAAAACCACAGAACAACGCAGTGAAAGTATTTCTTTCTTCAAGAAATTATTTAGTGAAGGATTATACAAAGATCAAGACACCGATTTTGATAGATTGAAACAGACACTGAAAGAATATAGTATAAAGAATGGGAGATATGATGATGATGAATCAAGACTATATTATGAAAAACAAGAAAAAATACAAGACCTTGAAAAAAAATATAGAACGAATCAAAATATTTTAGATGGAATGGCTGAGGAGGGAATTGCTAGGTTGTTGTCTGATGATGCCAGTAAGTATACGAAAGAAAAGAAAAGACTGGAACAAGATATTGATCGTCTTAAGCGCGAATCTTTAAAAGTGCCTGGTACTAACCTGGTACTTAAATCATTCATTATACGACAAAACATTCGATCGCTGATAAAAGCAGAGAACGGGGATATTTGCAATAACAGAAAGTGTGTTTCATCACAAGCATTCTCTGTTTTAGCATTGAGCCCTCAACCAGGTAGAAACTACGTGTTTATTACTACCCATTTTCATGATACAAATGGGCATAAATCATCAAACTTCATACCCGGTGGGTCGAATGTTAAGAATAATGCATCTTTTTATTCTGATATGGAAAAACACAACTCTTTCACTGAATTCAACACTCGGCAAGTGAGTCTGTCAACCCAAGCAAATACGCTCAATGCAGAGTTTGACCTTGAACATGAACTTGACCTCATTGAAGCATACTAGCGAAGCAATGCAGGAGGTAAAAATCCACCCCTTGTTTGTATCAGTGAATTAAACAGGAGTCTGCTGTCACTGGACTCGACAGAATAATATTGACATGTCAAATTTAAACCTGACACCATATATATATGCAATGCTAGTGCTATCCAAGTATGAATGGGATTCACATGCAACTTGATGAGGCTGTAAATGCACAGGAAACCCACCAAAAAAGTTTGAATCAGACCATGCGAGAAAGTTTGGCCAAACCAAGAAACAAAAGTGCTCAGATCAAATTAACCTGCAAGAAAGGGGCTGTTATTATTTCAAGGGACGTTGACTACAAAAATGCATGGAACAACAACCTATCACATACCTTTGAAAAGGCCCAGACTAAAATCAGTGTAGACAATGACCTAATAATGAAAGATATTCTTAAGATAAAGGAAAATGCAGGATGGAAAGAATGGATCACACTAGCAAAGCGCGTTGGGTTGGTGGATGGGATTTCAGCAGTAGAAAACTTTCAGCTGGGGTATTATGTTCCTCCTGTATCACCTGCCAGTAGGGATGAAGAGGTTGCAATGGATACAGGTGAAGTGAATGTTGAAGTAAGAGGTGACTCTGATATCCGTCCTCCTCCAAAACAAGCAGAACAACCATCCTATATCCATGATGTAATGCCAAATATCTCACGGATTGATTCAAAGCTTTCTGTATACTTTCCACTGAAAGAGGTTTATGGCAAAGCAAAATTCACAAGGGCTGCATTTATCTTGAACAAGTATCTGCAGATTAAATTAAGAGACATCAAGAATAAATCATACACTCTGCTGATAGGAAAAGACATGGAGAACAATGCGGTATTTTTGCGTTGGATCACACACCCAATCAGCACACCTGAGCTAGATGTGTCAACTGAATCAAAAATCAAAGAGTGTGTCCTCATATTCAATAGGTCCCATCAACTGAAAATCATGCATATTTCCACGCCATTATTTCAGAGAAATGGTGATGAGGTGAAACCTAGTAACTTTGTAACGGAAACCCTTACACTTGAAAAGATTGAAAATATTGATATTCAAGATGATGATAAGTTTGATGCATCATCCCATGATCCAACGCTATTTTTCCTTCGCAGGCAATTCCCTGTGAGGTGTTTTGTTGATTCAAATGGTAGTGATTCTGGTATTGTTAACGAGATTGATATTCTGGAATCAGAAACTCACACTAGAAACAGAGTATGGAGCACTGTTTATCTTCACTGGGTTTATGAGGGTCTCTGTGCTGTTGCAGAATCCATGGGAAAAAACGCAAAAGAAGTTGGAGTTTCAAACATGAATAAGTTAAATGTTGATATCTCTACAATGGATCATGACACTATGCTTATAGCCATAGCGTATGCAGCAGATACTGTGACAAGGGCCTTCAAAACAATGAACGAAGGGGTTGACAACTATGTTTTGGCAAATTTAAGCTCGCGATACAACTCATATATAGATTCGGGAATCGACCTTAACACAGCTGATTATTTCGGATACAGACTGACGCAATGGCTCCTTGAAAATGCCGAAAAAAGCACCATCCTGATTCCAAAGTACGACGTAAACGCCCCGCAGAGCAAAGTCCTCCGTGGCAGGCTGCGCTCTGTACACTGTGACATGTCTCGCACGGCGATCAAGACAATATACACCACGGATGTGCTTCTGGATATGGTGCGCAAAGCCTATATTGATCCATGGGGACTGGTGTATCCGTACAACGACGTGAACAGGCTTCCGGAACAGCTGAAAACTCTGTACTCCCTCAGCAAGATCTTTCCCCATCCAACGTGGGCCAAAGAAGGCAATATGAACGATAAGCAGGTCTCTGTTATCCTGAAGTCAAAGCACATGGTGCGTTTCACGTTCCACGCCTTCCGGCGGAAATTCCACGGGTCGGACCCGGTGGTCGCAAGCAAGCAAATGGAGAAGGCGGCGTCCAAGGGGAAGAGGATGAACAAGAAGGCGAGGAAGGTGGAGATCAAGACGCTGGAAAATGCCCTGACGCCGAAGCCAGTCACGGTGAAGCAGTGGCTGCGGAATGCGGCAAGTTCCGGTGCTGCAGGCGGGGGTGACAGCAAGCCAGCTTTCCTACGATTTGCGGGGGGAGGGGGGAAAAGGTCCACTCTGAATTGGAAGAATCCTTGGACTAGGAAGTGATCATTCTAATAGGCGGCATGATCCATATTATCACACATGAAAAATTCACGCATAAATAAATTCACAAATAAGAGATTCTCACCCCACCACCACCCGCCAGCGCGTCGAGGGAGGGGCGAGAGACTGCAGGATGGCTGCAGTGAGCGATGACGGGGCCCGCCGTGTCCTGAAAAATCTCGATCGCACCGGCATCCCAGCACCGACCCCCCCCTGCCCACGATGATCATTCCCGCCCAGCGCGTTGACGCACGTGCACAGGTGGGCGTACCACTGGGCCCAGACGCGCTTTACGAAGGGTATAGTGGCCTGGTCAAAGTACAGCTTGCAGTCCCGCTCGACCCGGGGCATGGTGATGCTCTTGAAGTGGAACCAGTATCCGGGGTAGGAGGTGAAGTAGTCCTTGAAGCTCTGGACGTCCAGGTCTATGCGTGAGCAAGCGTCAGACATGGCGGCTGCTGATCTGGGGCTGCAGAAAAAGTATTTATGGGGTGTTTCTTCCCTGCCCTCGTCGTAAATAAAATTGGATAGGCGGCAAAAGTGGAGACTCCAAAAATCTCTAACTTTGGTTTTTAGCATCATAAACTGGGCGGTCACCTCTCGTTTATTTATCCCGCCTGGAAAAATAAATTTGGTATCTCCCAGTATCATATGTGAAAGACTTCTGTGATGCTGTGGGTTTTCACCCTGTGAACTCAAAAAGAACGGGAGGTGGCTGGAGTAGAAAAAGTGAAAAGCCTCAAATCTCAACGGGGGGCTGCCATCCCGTATTTTCCCGTTTGCATTATGCATCACAAAAAACAGTAGGGATAAATAGAAATCCTGGACGCCGTCAAACAAGTATGATATGTGGTGACGGAATGCAGTGGTGATCTCGCTGTCCTCCCATGCAGCAAAGAGGATTTTGATCAGGCACCACAGGATGATATACCTATATTCCCAGGTCAATCGATCATGGTTGCTTAGGACTGAATAATAAAAAATATCTGCTTCATTTCCAGGCACACCCTGTTTCAAGTTACCACGTTCATCAAGCAAATCTGTTGGTTTCAGCATCCCCGAAAGAATGATATAGTACATCTGTGATTCTGAGTTTCTGAGGATGTCTCCATCATAGCTTCTATGTCCTTTTGGGCCTGCAGTGCTTGGCCTTAGTAGTGGTCGTCCTTGTGGCCGTCCTCGTCCCACTGGCTTTGGATTCTGTACAGCTTCCAGGGGTGGGAGCAGCATCTTAAACAGGCCAGGAATGTATTTGTTATTTGTCATTTTCATATTGCAATCAGAACAACCAGAAAACGTCCCTGAAACCATGTCAAATATATTGCTGGTCGTGAAGTTATGCATGGATTCTTCAATATGCTCTACTGCAAAGACAAAATCAAATGTTCCTCCAGCCCATAACCCATCATCAATATTCAGATTTGGAAAAAATCCCATTTTACTGTCGTCTTTACTTTGCCTGGCCTGTATTTTATTATACTTTTTTATATTTCTCCACTGAGCATAGGCTCCAGAAACTACGTTCAAAGATACGTCTATAAAGTGACAATCCTGGCAGTTTGATACAAGGTCAGCATCGCCTGCAGAGCGCTTAGAATTCAATTCTGAATTTCCAAAACCAAATACAGGGCGGCCTTGCTTAGCTCCCGATGATTTGATACTGAAAGCTGGCTTTCCTTTTACTACATACTGTACATACCCCCAAACCTGATCCTCTTCTTTGCTCCGATCCATGAATAACGGCATCCAGCATAGAGGACAGAGATTAAACCCGTTGGAAGCATGCATTTCAATCACACCCTTGTTTCTTCCTACGGGCATGCAGACACTAAAACAACCACATTTAAGTACACGCCTGCATTTCATTCGGTGGGCTTCACCGTCTCCACGACCACCGGTGCGCCCGCCTGGTTCTGCGCCATCCCCAGCTGGCGACGGGGTTTCTTAGGGGGGACAAAGACCAGCGTGGCAGCAGCGGCGTCGGAGGCAGTGGAATGATGAGCAGGAGGAATACTGGTACTGGGCTGATCAGAAGAATTGACTCCAGGCAACCCTGCTGCAGATGTGACTCCAGGGGCAAAGCTCACAGCAAGCTCACCACCCCCCTCATCCGGCGCTGCTGCAGCCAGTCCATGCCCACCGCCGACCAAAGGAGCACCCCCAAGTGCATACCCCCTGCCAGCAAAGGGCTGCTGCTGGATCATCCCACCGCGGCGTGGTCTGGCCTGCTGCTGTTGACCCTCTCCTTCCTCCCTCTGCCTCCTCACAACACCCCGCTGCGGCGCCCAGCGCGTGTACTCCACCCACGTCGGCTCGAACGTGCCCTCTAGCAGCGCGCCCCGCATCACGGCCCGGTCGTCGTGGTAGATGCCCGCGTTGGAGGCCTCGTAGCGGCGATCTTCGGCCGACTCGTTGCGCGACATGACCTGCGTGCGGAGCAGATGCCAGTAGCCGTTTTCGCGGTAGTCGTAGTTCTCGTGGATGCGGGCGGGGGTGTAGGTCGACAGGACGGCGGGGACGAGCTGCCACCCCTCGTTGACGCCCCCGTCCTCGTAGCGGAACTGCTGGATGGAGACGGACTTCTTCCAGTGGTTGAGGTGGTACTTGATGCCGCCGTCGCGCATGGCAAAGGGGAGTTTCTCGAGCTTGAGGATCAGATCGTCCCCCGCCGATACGTTGTGTTGGCTCCAGATGTTGCAGATGTTGCGCGTGAGGCCGCTCACGTTGAAGGAGCTGATGAAATTCACTGGGAAAGTTACGGGCGAAGCGCCGCCCTCGTGCTGCCCGCCCTGCAGCTCCGACGTGTGCGGGACCCCCCACGGCCGGGCGACCTCGGTGATGAAGCGTATGGCATCCCCCGCGGTGAAAGGCCCCCGATCAGCGTACGCGTCCTCGACGAAGCGGAGGTCGACCATGAGCTGCTGCCAGTTCAAGGCGTCGCGTTTGTTCCAGAAGCGCTGCAAGCCCGCGAGGATGTAGTTGACCGTCACAAGGTTGACGAGGGGGTCGATCATGCGCGTGAGCTTCAGCCGCTCGAACGCTGCGAAGTTGGTCACCACCGACCCGCGCCGGTCGATGCGCAGCACGAAGCCGATGTCGCCGATGTCGACCGCGTGGCTCAGCGCGAAGGAGCCCTCGGAATTCGCGTTGGGGAGATTGAGCTGCGGCACGATCTTGGCGATCTTGTGCGGGATGTTGAGGTACGAGGTCTGGTCGCTGAGGTTCGTGGGCCTGCCATAGTCGTACGCGTCGATGTGGTCGCCCAGGAGATCCGACGCGTAGTTGATCCGCGCTGCGGGGAAGAACGGGGGGGCGGCGCCTGGGAGCGGGCCGTCGTTCATGATCACATCGGGCTTTCTGACGTTGGAAATTCCGTCAAACAGGGACATTCTGCCCAGCGCTGGAAGAATCGCTTATGTACTCTGCCATTTCTTTTCCGCTCAAATGCACGCCCCGTGGACGCTATCAAAAGGCAGTACTTTGTTTCGTACATAAAGCCAGCAACGCCCTGCATTACGCCATGGCCTCAATTTTAGACAGGGTATTCGACGACAAGCGCGTGGCCATCACGGTGCTCATGGTGTGGCTGGTCGTCGTGCTGGTTTCGTTCAACACGATAGGCCTGTTTCACAGCGACTTCATGCGCTTCGGGCCGCACCCCACAACCAAGATCATGACGCTGACCATCGACACATGGCACAACTGGTGGCTGGTGGCCATGGCCAGCTTCCTGTCGACGTGCGTCAACGACTTCTTCGGGGATTCGCTCTCGCCCTTCTTCCTTAACACCATCCAGGACCACAAGACAAAGTACCTGCCCTACTCGAAAACGACGTGCTACATCATCCTCCAACTCTGGAGCACGTACTGCTGCCTGATGAGCATCTTCTCCGTTGGCCTGCTCATGTCGCAGATCGATTTCCTCCTGATCCGGCTGATTGCGGACCTCGCGGTCAACACGTTTACCACGTTCAAATTCCTCAAGGGCAAGGAGGTGAACTTCCGGATGTACGAGGCGGAGGGCAACCATTCCACCACCCCGCACCAAGCTTCAGCGGCATCCGCCCACGACGTGGCGCAGGAGCTCACCGATGTCCTGAGCGAAACAGACGACACGCGACCGCTAAACCCTTCAGCGAGATCTTGAGGTAGCAGAATGATGTCCGCCTCTGGTATTGGTATTTTAAATCTTAAAGCTGGTTGTCTGTCTGCCTTTTTTCTTGCTCTCTCTCTCTCTCTCTCTCTCTTCCTGTATTTTTTTTCATTATATGGGTGCTCACCCAAAGTGAATATTATTCAGATAAATTGTCCTGTATGCAAAGTCTCTCCTGTTGATTCAGAAACGGGTCAACACAGCCGCGCAATCATTGTGGTTCCAGGCAGTCAATGATGAGTCTTAATCTCCTGCACTTTGCCCAGTGCTCCTCTGCTTTCGTTGCAGCATGCGCATCCACAAAGCGCTGTGAATGACGTCGGATAACGTGAAACTACTACTACATAGAACGATTCTGGCGTTAAAGTCATCGCCTGACTCATCCCATACATAATCGTCCACTGATTCTTCAATTTGCATATCAATGGATGCAGACTTCCATGGCAGTGCACCAGCAACCTTTCAGCACAGAGTACTGACAAAATCACGCACTTTGTCGACCAGCGCGACCCAGTCGTCGTTGCCCGCCCAGACCACCCCCGCGTGCCACCCGAGCCGCACGTTCATCACCCCACGCCGGGAAACGGAGACCATGCACATGTCTGGGGAGGAGGGGCTGTCCCCTATTTCGAGCAACGCTTGAAAGTCATTGATGTAGAACAGCACCGCGTTGGACATCTCGTCGTGGCGCTGCATCACCCTGCACCAAGGCACACGGGAGAGCATTTCCTCCAGCAGACAGCACTGATGCACGTAGAGATTCTTCTGCAGGAACGCTGACACCACAATGAGATACGCCTTGAGCGTGGGCGTCTCCGGTGACAGGGTCAGTTGGCACACGGTGGAGTACACCCCGTCCCTGTCGGTTGCCCCCTTGAAGATGAGCTTCTCGTGCAGGAAGAGCAGGTTCCCCCCGCGCAGCGTGTACGCCTCTGAAAAGTGGCCCAGGGCAGAGCGAATGGTCTTCCATGAGGCATGCGGCGCCAGTCTGCAGGGTCCTGCGACAAACCCGCACACGTTGCACACCTTGGACTCCGTGCGCGAAAAGTCTGGTAGGTCGTCTTGTGCGAACATCATGCGCCGAAGCGACGCGCGCGGGAATCCTGTTGAGGACTGCGGGACTGCCAGGCAGGGATCTTTGAGTCTCACCAGGGCTTGGTCAATCTCCTCAACATCATCGCTCATGCGGAGTGCATCGCCGTAAGGGGTGCTGATGAGCCATACAGCGCATTCATGACGCATGATGATGTTCCAAACACGTATATAAGGGCCGCGTGCCGGTGAGTTTCACAGCAAGAGTCAGCAAATGAGCCTCGGTGTGTTCGAACGCATCCACAATGCATTCAAAGAATATGCATCCGAAAAATCGATCAAATGCGTTCTACCCAGTCGCTTTACCAGGGTTTTCATAAAATCTGGAGCATTGACTGTTGATGGAGACACAACTGGATTTATATTTGACAAGTCCAAGGTGGTAATTTCCACAGGGAGATCGCATGCCAAACCTGACACACAGCTGTGCGATCTTTTCGAGGAATGGGTTGTCTCAGGAAAGGCTGCAGAGCTCAACGTACACTCTGCTGCGCCTACGGATGCCGCTGCCGCCCAACCACCACGGTCCCCTCAAGCCCAGCAACAAATCCCGCAGCAGCAACAGGTAGTCAGGCCTGTGGCACCACCAGCATCGCCGGCCATCGACGGGGAGGTGCAGCGTCTGCGGGAGGAGCTTACCAGATTGAAGCTGGAAAGCGA
>CAYQOJ010000003.1:39058-42046 GCA_964419105.1 uncultured Methylococcus sp. | reverse complement strand
ATAGAAAGGATGTCATGCTGCAAGAGATCAACAGGAAAGTGGAAGAGGCGGCCAAGAAGGTGCAGGAGATCGACCAGAAAACCGCAAAATCCAATCAGACCCTTGTCAGGACCGTGGAGGACAACTGGGATCAAACCCTCCGCATGCAGAATGGGACAAGGGCTGAAATCAAGAGAGTGGCGCAGGCAATGACTCAAAACATCGCCGACAAGTTCAACGAACTCAGTGTCGTGACTTCTAGCAACCAGGCCCAACCTCCTCTCCCTGCGTCTCCCCTCGACGACAACGATCCCTCCTCCGATCCGCGTGAGTCCCCCTCTCCACCACCCAGCGGCGATGCCGGGTCCTCCGGGGCTCCACCACCACCCCAAGAGAGGGTCAGCAGAAACGTCAAACTTTACAGGAGACAGTTTCAGGAGGAGGAGGGGAACGGCGTCGAGCTCAGGCGCCTTGGGAAACGGGGGGCGCGGGAGGATGCTGAGGACAACGAGGAGGAGGAGCGCAGCGGCAAGCGTGTTGGCTCCTTGTTTCACACATCCAAAAACCTTCTCTTCAATATCCCTGTGATAGGCGATGGTTTTAAGCTGGCCTGCTTTCTTGCCACGGGATCTACTCTTGAAGAGAAGGAGGAGGAGGGGGGGGGGAAGTGATTGTTTCGGCCACAAACGCGCCCAGCAGGGCCAGGAGGTTCGAGGACCACAGCACGCTTCTGTCTGGTCTGACCAGAAACACGCGCTTGCCCATTAAAAACCAGTTCCATGCATTCTCTTTTGGTGTGTCGTCCTCGAAGCACACGTGAATCTCGGGATACATCTCAGACACCGGTGCCAGCGCGAACACAGGTGAATCGCCCTCGCGAAGCGCAGACAGCGAGAGTTGCTCAGGCCGTTCGTACGACGGGTAGTGGAAGTAGACCACCTGCGAAACGCAATGATAGAATCCGGCAAAGTCCTGGCGATACAGCAAGCGAGCAGCGGGGGGGAGATCCGAGTGCATCGCAAACCGATAGAAGGTTTCTTGGGACGCCTGCACATGGAACTCCTGAATCTGTTCGTAATCCTCACGAAACGCCGTGGGCTCCGCTGCAAAGTGATCCATGTGGAGATGGCGGTACAGCACACAGAAGATGCTGACAAATCTCCTGATCGTGGGCAGATTCATGCGGTGCTCGCAGTTCGAATCGCGCATATTCACGTCCTCATAGAGACAGGGGCCCAGGTTCAGGCTCCCGAAGCGCACCAGACACGCATCGACTGTCTCGAGCAGGACTTCGGCTGAATCCACACAATAGCTCGTCCAGTGCATTTGGAGGCAATCAACGACATCCTTGAGCTGCCTGGGGGTGAGTTTCGCAACGTTTTCCCGGAAATTCACAATACCTGGCAGGCTCAGACACACGTTGACCAGCGCAGGCTCGCGCATGGCGCGGTAGCGGGAGATGAGCAGCCCCAGCAGATGCATCTTATTCAGGATGCAATCGGCGGACGTGGGTTCAGCGAGGTCGCACTTCCACAGCCATGTGTCCCAAAGAGCGGGTGGGAGGTCACTGCCTGATTCCAGTGCAGTGTTGAGCGATGCTATGTTTACCGCATAATCATCAGTAGCAGGGTTCATGAGCAATATGTACACAGCATTATAATGAGGATGAGTAAATCCATATTTATTCTTTTATTTTTAGCGCTGTTTTTTTAATAATAATATGATTGTATTTGGTACAATTGTATAAGATCAACTTTGATCAATTCATCTTGGTTCTTCTTAATTACCGGATACAATTCACGGAAAACTTTCCATAAATCATCACTGCACTGCTTTATTATTGTGTCTGTAGCCCCTAGACCCCAGACTGCAATTGCACTTGGCACAGAGCCCCTCAAACTGGGCCTCGTCGTCGTGAAACGTGCGCCACGCCTTGCTCATGGCCCGGGTGCTGAGCTTGAAGGTTCCCCTGGAAAACCGTACTTTGAGTGACGTCAGCGTCTCGCCCTGGGCCTCGAGGAACTCGTCCACTATCTTTGCAAACGGTTTCCCGCAGTGGTCCACCACCAGCCGTCTGCAGGTTTTCTGGCACCGACAGCACTTGTTTCCCAGGTGCTCCCTGGCCTCCTGTATGGCCCCTGAATTGAACGCCTCGTTGCGCAGCGCTGACAGCACTTTCGTTCGGACCTGTCTATCCGTGTCGTAATCACCAAAGAGATTCGCGATGCATTTCACCCACGAGCAGTCAATCAGGCCACCGGTCCGCGCCTCAACAAACAGGGAGCGGGTGAAGTAAGGCGGGCGCGCGCATATGGCAAACACGACATTCACGGCAGGGTACGACTTGTTCGGGTGGTACTGCACGAGCGCTTCCATCCACTTGTCCGTGAATCGCGTGTCAACTGGCATGGTCTTGAGGTGCTCTGACACTGTGCGGCGTGCTGCGGTTTTGGACTTGCCCAGCCATGCAACGAGCTCGGTGCGCTCCATGCTACTACTTACAGTCAGTGACACAGTAATGTCGTGCACGTGTCAAAGAAGGGAAAACAAATGAATTCACTTCCAACCCGGAAGCCCGGGGCCAATTGTTATTTTGTTTCTTTGGCCACTACGGAGGCGGGGGCGCTTTCCCGTTTAGGGATTATTACTCGCCGCTTCTTCTTGTCTGCGCCGACCTCTGCTTCGATCTCCGAGCAGTCCTTCCCCTTTTCCCCGAGGTACTGAACCCTGCGGGCAACAAAGTCGTTGTATGTCTTTGCCTCGGAATTGAGCCGGTCGTGCTCTGCCTTCATGGCATCCAGGATTTTCTGTTTTGCCTTTTCCATTTTCTCCAACAGTGGCACGGGTCGAAACTTTCTGGCCTTGGAAGAAGGTTTCATCGCCTCTGGCGTCTTTCCTACTTTCGGCCTTTCCAGGAAAAGGTGACCATGGAATCTGGGGTCATTATTGGTCGATGGTTTCAGGACCATCTTAGGAAAAATTTCCCCTATCAAGGTCTTGATTTCACCT
>CAYQOJ010000003.1:0-39048 GCA_964419105.1 uncultured Methylococcus sp. | reverse complement strand
TGATGCGCACCTCGTGACTGGCGGCGTGATCATCATTATCATCTTCACCATCCTCACTGTCATCATCTTCATCATCGTTGTCACACCCTCCTCCTCCAGGTTGGTTGATGTCCTCCTCTACCTCAGTACTGGTATCATCGGGCATGATATAATTGTGTTTGTCCACAAATTTTGAAATATCCACTGGGGTCATGATAGCAGGAGGGAGAGGTTCGTCGATGATTGCTGCAGAGCTACTACTAGTACAGGTTGGGATGGTGATTGTGTGGGGGACAACAACCTGCAAGAAGACCTGGTCCCAACCCCACATGAACTGGTACCTGTCATGGACAGTGATCTGAAACTCCATCCCTGAATCTTTCTTTTCTCCTTGGCTGTCGGACTGGTTGTGTCGAAAGACCAAGCCAGAGACCTTTCCTGTGTGGATGATTACAACGGACACATCATCGACTGATTTGATCACAAAGTGTTTCCTGGACACGGAACCGACATTGCAATGGGGAATATTTTCCCTGCCCCACTCTGAACCAACCTCTGGTTTCAAAGTGCAGTCATGGGGATGCAGTTTAAGCAAAAGCATTGCTAGCAACTGTGTGTTCTGCTGTAAAAGCAAGGGCAGATCTCTCTTATATACGGACGATTCATATAAACAAGGACATATTAATGCCCTGAAGAAAGAGGAGGTATTAGAAAAATCGCCTCCTTTTGATCCGATGGTCGTGTGCCTCGTCCAAAAAGAAGTCATCGTTACCACTACTACTACTACCCTCATGCAAAGAGAAGTCAGGCTCGTCGCTGTGCTGCTCCACCGCATGTGGGAGAAAAAGGTCATCGAGGTCATCGAAGAAAATCTTCTCCTCTCCTGTTGCCCCATCTGGTGCAAGGTTCTGTGTATCCGTGATGATATCACCGCGATGACTGTGATCCATCGCTGTCAGAAACAGCTCGTCGCATCCCCACAGAAATTGGTACCTGTCGCCGGCATGCAGCGTAAACTCAGTTCCAGACTCGACCATATCCATCCGTTCCGATCCTTTGCAGAACACAATGCCCATGATCGTACCCATGTGAAGGATGCAAACGGAGGATTCATTGACTGCATTGATCCTGAAATAAGAAGAATCCTGCTCCGCTCCGCCGTGATGAAAGAACATATTTCTCGCCCCCCATTCGGAGCCAGCCGTCGGATGAAGAATCAGACTGTCGAAACTCCGAGTCAGAACCAGTGGCATATCTCTATGATGGGTTCAGGAGCTGATCCTTCTTATATACAGATCATGTATATAAATCAGAGCACAAAAACAGGTGATGAATGGACCAAATCTAGCCTCGGCCACAGGAACGCGCATCGATTCAGCGGCCAAGCACCAAATTGCCGTCCGCGTCAGCTACGAGCATCTGCTTTCCTGGGTAAATTATGAGCAGGTCGCCCTGCAGAAAGAGAAGCATGCCTTTTCCGTGGCCAAGGACGATCTCACCATAGGAGTGTCCAAGCCTATCCGGAAAAACGAAAACGGCAGAGGGAACCAACGAAACAAGGCCTACCCATCCGTGGTGAGCACACTCGCGCGCATGGAGGTGCCAGCGAAAAACTACCTGGTCCTGCTCTACCATAACTTCAACTCCTTCCGCGACCGCGACGATTTCATCCGCCGTGTTGAGCGCAAACCGGAGGCGTGGGACGCGGGTATGTCAGAGGTGGCCAAGAAACAGATTGCAGAGATGCCAGAATTCTTCTTCGTGGGTGTGAGTGTGGGGTTTGCTCATGCCCATCCTCTTTCCGGGGACACTGTTTGCACCACTATGATTGGTGGAATGAGGACTATTCTGAATGGCGCATTCGAGATCGATACGGGAGACATTATTCAGTGGTATTGGGCAGCGGAAACCAACTGCTTTGATGCAAGCGGCAGGCGATTGGACCCCATCCAGGAGCAGAGGTCACAGGGAGTAACCACCTGGCTCCAGACCAACGAACGGGTTGGGTCGGCTGAGAGTTCCAGACGCAAGGCGTTTTATGAAAGGGGGAATGGCGTGTTTACAGGCTCGCAAACAGATGGGACTGTGGTGTTCAATGCAAAGAAGGAGGTAGCGTTCCCGAAATCCCTTCGTCCGGGCAGAGACGGCTTGTATCGTCTTGGAGATCGAATGCGTATATTTGGCCGTGCTATGAGCGGTGGCAAGCCGTATGAGATGGTGGACATCATGATATGCAGGCAGTCAATGTAGGAGGAAGGGGAAAGCACAAAAAAAATGCAATACTGATAATGATAATAATAATAACCAATGCCTGGAGAGAGAAGTAGTTTGTGTCTCCGATACATCTACAAAATATTTCACTGTTGCTACACCATACATATTGTGGGTGCTGTGTATTTAAGAGTAAAATATGATATTAATCCATCATGGTGAAAAACAACAACCATCAACCCCCTTTATTTTCTTTGATCAACACAGCGTCAATGCAACCCTCTCCATTCAAAAGGCAAAAGTCATCATCAGCGCCCTCTTCTTACACTGATTCTGCAATTGCACAACTGCACGCGAACACCCCGCCGTTCAGTACTAGTAGCAGTAGTAATGGCAAGCAGGCCACCACCAGAAAAGTCAAGCCCTGAACCTGCAAGTTGGTGCAGGGTGCAATTTAACAGTATTTAACCTTGCATGCAACTTCTCGCTGCAGATGCTATTTCTCACCAAACCAGCGACACAGGACCGTTTAAATGCAGCAGTCGTGGAGGTTATAGGACTCAACGTTATGGGCCCTGTGAGCATTCCAGGGACGCTGTGGAGTGCAAGCAATGCCTTAGAGTACACGGAAACCAAGCTGAAACAGCCACTCACGTTGTTTCAAGATCTGGAACACGGGATATACTTTCAGGTGAATAACAAGCGCGTTTGCTTCAATGCAACAGGTGTTGTAATCTTTCCACTGGACCCTTCCTCAAAACCAATGCAGTAGTAGCAGCAGTAATAACAGTCTCTTCTTCACAAAACACAAATTCTACACATACACTTCATTTACCCATCACAATGATATGATCATCATAACTTTACTACTACTACTACTCAGCAGTCATCATTCAAGTTTCCGCTGCTTACTTATTACAATTATTATACCTGTTCTGCACCTCGCGCTCCAGCGTCTTAAGATCGTAGATGGTCGCATCCGAGATCACGCAGCTCAGACTGTGCTTGTAGCAGAAGCACACAGTGTGCATGCGCATGGCCTGGATATCAATCACCTCCTTAGACGAGAAGACGTTGGAGTTCTGGCACACACAGCACCCTGAAACGGCCTCGGCATCCTCTGTGTTGCAGGAGCACTGCGCGTCCCAGTACTTTGGCCTCAGGCACTTTTCGCACAACACTATGGCCTTGTCCCTGACGTACAGAACCCTTCCTAGAAGATTCACCCGCACCACATGCTTGGGGTTCAGACACTCGTTGCACACGAGCCCCCCATCAATGCAGTCGTGCCTGAAAAGACCCCGGAGGACGTCGGCCCTGCGCGTCAGAGCGCACATCAGACAGAGAGGAAAGTTGTGCAGCTCCTGCTCGAGGAACCAGCACATGCCCCCTATGCGCTCCAGGGCGTCGATCTGTTTCATCGCGGTGTGCGCCGGCAGCCGTCGAATGTACACGGCGGTCCAGATTTCCTCCAGTGCCTCGGCCTCCTGAAAGCTGATGTGTGGCAAGGCTGCGCGGAGCTGGCCGAAGATGGAGGATGAATTCTGGATGATGCGGGTGCCCATGGCCAGCGGGAGGTGCTTGACGTGGGAAACCGCCAAGACGCTTCTGGGCCTGTGCTGGTAGAAGGAGGCCCCCCTGAAAAACTTGATCAGGGAAGAAACTACCGGCTGGGCCTCCCGGTCAAGCCTCGCCCAAAAAAAATCGTCGGACCCTGCCGCCAGGCTCACTGTCGCTTCTCTGAACGCCTCAATGGACGCCAGGCACTGGGACTTGGCGCTGGTCGTGATTCCCAGCAAGGCCCATTCCACCGGGCAGAAATCCTCCACTGCATTGACAATGTACTCCATCAGGCTCAGGCACATGAGATGCTGATACTCATTGATGAAATTCACGTGCCGCTGTTCCCCTCCCTCCCCCGTCAGAACCAAATGCACCGCGCCTGCCAGCCATGCCCGCTTTCGTAGGTCCATGCGCCGCTCATTGAAGGGATACAGCCCCAGGACCAGCCCGTGCAGCGTGTTCAAGAGAGCTGCCGTGAGCTGGCATGCGTTGTTATTTGTGTGCACCAGGCGTCTGTACCGCTTACCGCATAGAAACATGTTGAATAGCTTCTGGATCCATAGAGTGGGGCACAGACCCATCAACGTGCTTCGAACAAGAAACATTAGATCGGGCAGATTGTAGTAGTGAAAGGTGTCCGAGTAGTTCAACACCATCCACTCCAAGGGGGCATGCTCACTGTAAAACAGTGCCAACAGGTAGCAGTCGAGTTGTCCCCGTACGGTGTAGTCGTCCTTGAGCCGGGAATGGAGATGCTCAATTCGATCCAAGATGATTGCTGCTGCTGTGCTCGTGCCATCATTTATTTTTTTGTTGCATTTTTTTGCTGTGTTGTCATTGCCCTTGCCTCCGAGCCCAGCCCCTTGTTGCGCACCACCAACTGGTACTACTACTACTGCTGCTGGTAGTAAACGCTTGAGGGGACTGATGACGTAGCCGGAGGCGGTTGAAAATGCAAGCAGTCGCTTTGGTTGAGGAAGTGTGACATGCAGTGCGTCTGGACGGTAAAGTGGTTGCGTTGGTATGCCACGGAGGGGTAGGGCATGCAGTGCACAGGGCCGTGCGGGGGCATCACAAGACAGGCCTCCTTCCGGTACTCCCCCGGCACGTCGCACAGGACGCCATAGCGCTGGATAACCCCCGTGCACGACGACGGCGTGGCGCGATAGAGGAAGTCGTAGAAGAGTCGCTGGGTGTGCTTTCTTGAACAGAGCACGCACATCTGCGGCGTGTCCGTGGCCTTGCCAGGCAGATGGAACTCCACAGCGATGAACGGCTTGGACTTGTCGATCACCATCGCCTCACAGCTGGTCCCCATCACACACTTTCGCTCACCTGCCATGGGTTCGCGCATGAACGACTCCTCGTACGACCGGGATATGACAGGGATGTCCGCCCCCATACCACAGCCGCTGAACAGTCCCTCCATGACGCCGCGATAATCCACGTGCGAGAGGATATCAGAGAAGTCAAGCTCGTAGTCGACCTCAACACAGCGTCCCAGATTATCACACACGGAGCGGCAGATGTCGTCAACCGAGTCGGCGCTGTTGTTCGAGACTACTGTTTCGGTGCGGAAACGTTTCTTGGCAGTGTCCCGTCCCTTCTGACCCCCGCTGCGCGAACGCTTCATGGAGGTCCATTCTTTGGGGACCTGGAGGAGAGATGATGATGAAGAAGATGGTGGTGGCTGAGACGAAGAAGAAGATGCCATGTGTAATAACAAAAAAAAGAATGTGGCTGTGGTGATGGATAATAATTATTATTACATGAATATGGGACAGGAAGGAATGGATTTTTTTTACTTTTTAAATTCCATCATAGCGTTCATAGCGTTCTTAACCGCTGCGCCACGCGCGCGACGTGGATCACGTACTTCTCGTGCGGTGCTCCGCCACTCTCCCGCCAAAAATACGCTTCCACAGAGCCGTCAAAAATAAAAGGCCTCATGAATTGAGACACACAGGAACGCCGGTACACGCCCACGTCGCTGCCTCCATTCAACGCTTTTACGATATCCGTGGCGGTGACCTCGGCGGTTTCGACGCCTATCCATTCCCTCTTCAAGAGCATGTCTTGGAAGTATTTCACGATTGAAGCCACTGGAGCACAGTCCTCCTTGACAGTCATGCGCTGGATCACAGATGATGACGCTGTTGTTGTCACAATCGTATCCCCGCCGGCGCTGCGACGCGCTGTGGTGATGAGCCCCTCCTTGGAAAGCAACCCCAGCAAGCGTTCAACGCTGGGGATCCTAAGCACAGTGCTGGACTCCTCAACCAGGGCATACGATGATGCCAGGCCCATACCCACCAACAAGCTCCGCAGCGTGTTGAAATCCACCTTCGCATCGGTCCAACCAGAGTGCAAACTTTCTATGGATTGGTGCACAGACTCCAGACCAGCATCGTTCCACTTCAGCGCGTAGAATACCAAAAATTCCCTGAGCAAGGCACCCACCCCGCTTCGTTCCAGCCTGTCGCTCTGATTTCTGCCAGTTCTGACGTATCCTTTCCTCCTTGCCTTCTTTGCATTCTCCACCCTTACAGCATGGATCATTGGTCCGCCAGCGATCATCTCCATCATCCTGCCATCCCCTGAGAGGAGAATATCCCCCATCCAACCGTCTGCATCGTCCACCAGAGATCTGGCGTGCGAGGGAAGCTCTCCCTGCAGCACAGGCGGTTGCTGAATGTAGCTCAACTCCTCCTCAAAGAGTCGCTTGATCTCTGACACGATGAAATCGCGATGCTCCAGTGGAACGCACCCGGTCCCTTCCCCCATAGCCATACCAAATTTTATGAAATACGGCTCGGATAACTCATCGTACACTCGATGGACTGACACAGCAGCCGCTGCCGCGTTCTCAGAAACTACCAGCTGCATGTCCAATAAGATATCATGAATGCTGATCATGGTGCTACTACTACTACTGGTAATGCTGCCATTATCTCCACCCCCAGCAGATATAATGTTGTGACGGCGCTTGTTCTGCTGGAAGTCGTCGTGGTTGGTGCTGCTGCTGCTGGCTGTCACATGCGATAATGACGATAATGCAGCAGCAGCAGTTGATGCAACCCCCTCATGATGATGATCTGTTGAGGAGGAGGAGGAGGTCCATCTCCAAAATCCTTCCTCGCCCCCCTGCTTTGCTGATGCTATACGTTTGAGGATAGGATTCTTCCCAGCGGGGGCAGTGGATTTGAAGCAGTGTATAGATGTTTCCTGGAATCCTGGAAAAAATATCACAGGAATGACCGTCTCCTGACGACACCCATCCATCCTTGTATTGTTGTATTCGTCAATGATCCTAGGAATCGCGCCTCTGCGCCTGCCATTGTTCGAGTGAAGCGAAATACGAACATACTGAAGCGTTTTGCCGCCATGCTGGTCACAGCAGCCCTCGGCCATCTTGATTTTGAGCCGACTGAAATGAAATGTGTGCATTGGGTTGCCGAAGTAAACGAAGCAGAAATGTCTTTCCTTGTTGTTGCAGTAGTAGCTGTTGTGGTGTATGCACGTGGCGCGTAGGAATAACGGTGGAATTTAAACATAAAATCTCCAGAATATTTGCTTTATCGGGTTCCACAAACAAACATTTTAAAATTAAATACTACTACTTATAATATAACAGTATTTTTAATACACTTTCAAAAACAGAAACAATGCTCACATCCGATGTCTGGACGCTCATTCTGCAGCAAATTGAATGCACTCAGAGTCTGTTAAAGCTTAGACAGGTAAACAGATTCTCCAGGGATCTCCTTTCTATGGACTTCATCACAGGGATCCCCGCCAGCTCTGCACAGGTTATGTGGAACCCAGAAACGACAAGACATCAGCGAATCCAGCTCAGCCAAGCTGAGGATATCGAAGGCGCCATCGTCAACGGCGGCAACGAGTTCTGGTCGTGGGTTTACTCCCACCCGATCAGACTCACGCAGTATGCGCTCATCACGGGCAGTGATACTCTTGCGGCGGAGGGAGGAGGGCGGGGTCTGATCTCCAAGCGCGTCACCTCGTTCATCACAACAAACAGTGACGAGTCCTTCCTGTGGGTCAAGATCACAGATAATGGGCTGATTTGCACACTGTCAACGATCGGCAGCACACTTTCGACGACGCTCTCCGTTCTGCGCCACATGCGTGATGGCCAGGAATTGCTGGAGACTGTCATGGTAAAGGCAATCAACCCCAAGCAGATCCTACGGCGCTCAGTGTTCGACGATGAGCCGGTCGAGTACACGTTTTGCAGAAAATGCCTGCAGTGCGTCTCATGGAATGAGCGGTCCTTCATCATGATGCTCCCTCTCGACAAGAAGGACGAGATGTGGCTTATGGAGATCGTGGTATCAGGGGAGGAAGGCAGTAGTAGTAGTAGTGGTGGTGATCACAATCACAATCACCGCCATCACGCCCAGTGGATGATCTCAAGCATTCGTTGCAGCAGAGACGTTGCAGCAGCACCCATGCCCCTTTTGTGTAATATTGGATGTGTCAGGCAAGTTCGAAATTTGCTCTACGTCATCCCAGAACAAGCAGGGAGTGTATTTACTATGGATCTCAACGAAAACCACCCTCGTCTGACATTTTGCTCCCTGATCCCTGAACTTCCCGCTGGATTCGCGTGGTTTGGCCATTCCAGAATCAGGCAGATCCCGGTTGCCTCTCTCATGGACGTGTCAGAAAACGGGAAAAATTTTGTGATCCAGGACGCCAGAGCTAAGCAGGTCTTCCACTTGACCAAAACAACTGTGCGACCACTGGACAGTAATCGCCAATTCAACCTCAACGGGTTCTCGCTGGTGGGAAACCATGCTGTCATTTGCTTTTTCAAAGACTCAAGGCAATACAGTCTCTACAATCTCAGGACAAAGGATCATGTCAAAACATTTACTTTTGGATTTCAGCCGCTCCTGTCGCTCATGGGCAACGATTGCATTTGGTCCATCGGACCCACCATGTCGGTTTACAGACAGGTAGCGGCGGCTCCAGCCTCATCCTCCTCCTCAGGCAAAGGTGACAGCAGCTACTACAACTACCACTAAAGCAAGTATTCAGTTGCCTTGCACGCGTTGTATGCTGACGTATAGCGCAGCATGATGCGTTGATAATGGTTTTTGAGACCCTGAACCCCTTCGGAATAATGAAAAAATGCCCTGTTCTCTTCCTGCTCCAGTATTTTCGACACTTTGGTGTATTTCAACTCAAATTCATCAATCTTACAACGCAACCATCGCGCCACCACATTCACCAGATCGCTGGTGACGTTTGGATTTTTCAGCACCAACAAGGAAAACGTTTCGTCCCAAACTCGTTCTGTTTCGCTCCAAACGATGTCATCCACTTGGTCGCAAACGCTCATCCCCAAGATTAACACTGCTGTTTATACTCGTTTACACTGCCACTGCAGTTCATCAGCCAAAGTGTTTCCTTATTCCTGTGTGTGTGGATAAGGTAAAATAAAACAATTAGCCGCAACAAAGACAACAAAAAAAAATACCATTATTATTCAAATGTGAATTCATAGGGGGGGGGAACTGGAAATCACCCAAGGCTGATGCTCCCGTTTCTTTTTACCAGCAGCGGCTGTGACAGAACCACAGACAGCCTCGTGCTGACTCTTGGGAGCTACCACAAAGCACTTGCACACCTTGCACTGCATCAGGAAAAAAAGAATAACAATAGACATAATAAAAGAGTCATCACAGCAGCCAAGTGTATACAGGATCAAGAATTCAACAGAACAAAATTCCAATCACCCTGTGCGTGTTGTTCATGTGGTTTTGGAAGTGCTTCATCGCGTCCGAACCGCCATCATGGTGATGCACTGATTCATATTGAGTGCAGCCACCCAAGGGACATTCAGCTGGTATCTTCATGTCGGGACCAATAAACATGGAAGTGAGCTGGGGGTGGACACCACTGCCATGCAAAGGAGAGCCACTGCCTTCCATTGAAAACCGACTGACTGTGCGCTTGAGAATCATTATTTCCTCTTGGGCCTCGCCCAGAAGACGTTGCAGCTTTTCATTCTGGTCGACAATGCGCGAGTTTTCTTCCAGGGTTTCTTTATGCATTTCGTTCGTGAAGACTTCATACCGCCTTGATTTCTCGAATCGGGAAAGGAGTATTTCGAACCTGTCAAGGCAAAGATCACAATACAGCAATTGCGATGATAAACAGAAAGCAACTTGACCACCCACCGCCTTGATTCGTTCGCGGCCAGCTCCCTCTCCTTTTGTAATGCAGCGTTCTCATCAATCAATCTGCGAACTTTGGCTTCGGATTTCTCCAGAGATGCCCGTGTTTGCGTGAGCATACTGGTGCGCTCCATAAACTTTTCGACTGTCATTAGCTCGCCATTCGGCAGCCGAAACGTCTCCTCTCCCATAGCAGCAGCCCTAGCAGTGGCAGCAACTCCCTGGGTGGTCACCTGATTGAACAGCATGTCATACTTCAAACGGACCGCTTGGAGTTCACGCTCCACTTCCAACTTCTTGAGCGTGGCGTTGCGGTGCTGAATGCGATATTCAATGCACGTCCGATTGGAACAATTTCGCGCCTCCGCCATCATCAGCTGGACCTCCTGTTCATGCGCGGAGTTGCCCTGCTGCATTTCGGGTATGTCGATAATCCAGCGCGGCGATGAAATGATATGTTTGCAATGAGTTTTTAAATACATTTTTTTTTCAGAATTATATTTGAGAATGTTTTAAAATCCAATGATCCGGAAACGGGTTTAATTTTGTTTATATAATGCTACACACTGTATAAAAATCAACCTCAAACAGCATGCACCAAATGATTGATAGGAGGTTGAACATCGACAAAATATTCCAGCAGAAAATGAATCAAGGTACAAATGCACGAAGTGGTCTGAAGGACATAAAAATACAAAAACCCGATACAACTGCAACTACTGCTACCAATGATGGTCACTGCTGTGACGAGGCTGGATACAATGATTATCGAAACGATGACAGCAGCAGTGATACCAGCAGCAGTATCAGTGATGATAAGGACCCCAGATATAATATTTACTTTGGATATTTTTCGCTGGCAGGGCTGAGCTTTTTAACCTCTGCTGTTCACTTTTTACTTATGCTCGCAGTGATCGTTGCGTCATTCACCCTGAAAAAGGACATAAAACAAAACAAGATTACGCAGAGCATCAACGTTTGGGTGCCCGAACTCAGAAACTCGGAAATTATGTTCCCTGCATCTCGCGTGCTTGGTGATAACATATCCCTCTCAGAGACGTGTAGACCCTTTCTTCCCAAAACTATACCGTATGAAAATGGACTGGCTACCATTTTTCCCAAAGTGTTATTGTTCACTGAAATAGACAACCGAATTTCAATTGCGCTGTTCTTTTTCCTGTCGTTCGCTTTCCAATTTTTTAAAGCAGTTAACATCAAAAAATTCCAAGACCACCCGTGCAGACAGGATTTGTGGCTGGGAGACAGATTTTATGATAACATTTACAGAGGCAGGGTGAGCAAAACACATTTTGTCGAGTACAGCCTCAGTGCCACCCTGATGATACTGGTGATGATCACGCAGATAGGAATCACTGATCTTTCACTGATTGTAAACATTTGCGTGAACACGTGGGCGTGCATGATAATTGGTCTTCTGGCTGAATACATAGTTGATGCAGAGGAAAGTTCGGCTCTGCGCGATCAGACACTGTGGGGGTATCGCCTGAGCATGATTACCCATTTGCTGGGCTGGGTGCCATTGCTAGCTGTTATTTTCAGCATGGTTATGCCGTTAACAACATACAAGACATGTATTGTGGGGAGAACTGAAATACCAAATTTTGTTTTCGCCTTTGTTGCGGGGGAAATCATTCTGTTCTGCTCTTTCGGCCTTGTACAGTTTTCATCAATCAAGGCTGTGCAGCGAATCCGGGACCAGACCACTGAAAATATAACGATTCTGAGGAACAAAGCTGACAAGCAACTCAATGTGCAAGCGTGGGTGATGAACCAGGGATATCGGAAGAGAACCGCCCACGCAAGCGGTGGATCAGGCCATCTTCCCAGTATAAATAATATTCGCGACAGCCAAAACAGAGAGGGGATGCGTCAGGCGATAGAATCCGAGTTTCAACAGAATTGCGAGGAGGAAAACGGGAATAAAAGATTTCTGATGATTCAAAACGCATGTGCAACGGAGGCATGGTATGTCTCATTGAGCCTTTTTGCAAAATCCTTTCTGGCCTTGACCATTTACGTTGGGATCAACACCCAACCTGGGTGACGAGAAATGACAGTTCTTATTTTTCGCCATGTCAGAACAAACTGCATAGAATAAAATATCGGATTACTGGTCAAACACCGTTTTAACCCTTTTATAACTATTTACACACTTAAGGATTTTAATTCTTAAATAAAAAATTACAGGATCTGAAACAGCAAAACTCTGCAGAAAGCAAAAAGCATGCCACTGTTGTCTGTGATTGCCCCTGCCCACTGCAACACATCGGACATCCTGACACACATCTTACCCTACTGCGGAACAATCCAAACCCTCTCACGCCTCTCGCAGACCAGCAAAGAACTCAGAATGTTGATCATGCACAGCCCCGATGGCAAACGCGCCTGGCTGGAAATGGTTGGCAAGCTCACTGGACACAGCGCGAAGCACCACATCAGTGTTTCATGCCATGACTTCTTTGATAAGGTGAAGCTGATGGCATGCCCGTGGCTGGTCATCCCGCAGAATCTACCCTCTATAGTCGGGCCCTCCATGGAGATTGAGGACATACGCTTCACCCTGTTTGACGGAGATAACGGGGTCGCGCTCTGGGATTTTGACTTCTCTTCTGAGGAGGGATTTCAGCTTGCGAACATCTCGAAATCACGACCGGAAAACAAAAATTGGGTCTTCATCGGGAATACGGAAGACATTCCACGCCCTGTTGATAAGATACCGAAAACGGAGTTTCGCCAGATCAATCAGCCAGAAGAACTGCCAATCCTAACGTACAACGAGGATTATCGCTACTTCTACCAGAAAATTCACAAAAGCGCGTTTGCTGTCATTGAAGCGGTGGTGGAATCCCCAGATAATAATACTGGTGCAGATCTGCACAGCGGAATTTTCTTCCTGAGCAAGAAAGGGGGCAGGGTGCTCAGGCATGTAACTCTTCCGGACGTGTTCCCTGCCCCCACGAACATGATTGTCAGGCCCATGGAGATGTGGATGCTAACCGAGCAGCGAGTGCTTTACTTTGGGCCTTCTGGCATCAGGCTGCCCCTCACGGCAGAAGGACGGATGGACAGGGCGATGTGGTTCGTTGGGAACGGGCGGGCGAGGAAAGCCATGCGTGCGCTGAGTGAACTTGGCATCACGGACATCAATACACACAGCGAGACGGGAAGAATGACGCTGCTGCACGTTGCGACCCTGCACAACCAGACCCAGGCGGCACGCATCCTCCTCATGGCCAAGGCGGACCCAGAGGCGCGCGACGACAGGGGGCTGACCTGTGTCATGATCGCTGCGCTGACGAAAAACCCGGGCATGGTTCGGTTGCTCTGCAAGGAGGGGTCGGCTCAACCAAACGCGACGACGAACCTCTACAACGAGACAGCGCTGCACGTCATGGGACACTGCCGCATAAAAACAGCGGAGCGCAGCAAGGAGGAAACCGTGAAGGCGCTACTGGACTGCATGGCCGATCCCAACTTGGAGGACGCCAAGGGCCAGACCCCGCTCTTCAGCTACGCCATCCTGGACTGCCCGCGAACGGTCGACCTGCTCTGCTCCGTCGGCGGGGCGAATCCCATGCACCGTGACCGCACAGGTATGACGCCGCTGCACGCTCTGTTCGATGTGTCGCACGAGCGCCGGTCGGCTACAATGCTCGTCAAGAAGTTCGGCGCGGACGTGGACGCCAAAGACGACGAGGGGAGGACCGCGCTCATGCTGGCGGCGAACGCGCGCACGTTGGTGGACGTCAAGGTGCTACTCGGGGACCTCGACGCCAACCCTCTCCTGTGCGACCACGAGGGCAGGGACGCGCTCTGGTTCGCGAAGAACGGGGAGGACAACCAAGTGCAGGCCCGCGCGGTGATGCGGGTGATAAGGGCGAAGGTGGTGGAGCGGAGGAAGAAGGGATGATTTTTTTCTCCTTCGAGGCGCTGCTGTATAAAGTTTCCTGGCAGTCTGGATGATAGCAATGTATGGTGTGGCGTGCTCTGTGCTTTGCATAGTAGTTTTAACCAAGGCACTTTTACGTTACATTTATTGTTCCAAACCTATGACAAAGGATTTCAGAGGAAAGTTCAGGATATCCAAATAAAAACAACACTATTTAATCCTTACTTTAAACCAATTTAAATAACAGTGAATTGATGCCATTTCTATTTCTGTGCTGGTTTCTGTTTCTCAGATATGCAAATTGCCAGTGCATGGCCGGATACAGTTCAGTGGTTGGAACAGTTGATTCTGTAATTCTGGCAGACCCTGACAGTTCATGCATTCGAATTTTGACATTCAATGGAAATCACACAATACTGGCAGGGGTGCCTGGATCCACTGGATATAAAGATGGGCAAGGGAATGCATCATTGTTTAACACCCCAACAGGTTTGGTGGTTTCTCCTGACAATACAAGCATCATGGTTTTAGACTATCGCAACAACCTTATAAGGAAAGTAGACATATCCACTGGTGCAGCATCAACTTATGCAGGAAGCATTTACACTACAATTACAATGGCAACTGTCAATGTTGATGGCGCAGGAACAAGCGCAACATTTTATAATATGAGAGGAATAGCAGTATCAAGAAAATCCAGCAAATTTTTTGTATCTGTTCCCTTTCCTGTTTTAAGAGTGGTGACATTTCCCAACCCAACAGTCAGCACTATTTTAGGATCTCCTGCTGGAACAACTGGTGTGGTTGATGGCATCTTAGGAATTGATGGCTTGGTGTCTGGTACATGCACCTTTTTTCCTTCGCCAGATGAAAGTTTTTTTATATCATCTGATACTACATATCGTAACATAAGGAGATTGGAAGTATCTTCATTGCAGGTTTCAACATTGGCTGGGTCTCCTGGTACAAACAGGATCACTGGGTGCACTGATGGATCTGGGACAAACACTCTATTCAGTTCCCCTGGCAAAGTTTTGTTTTCACCTTCTGCCAGCGAGGTGTATATTGCTGACAAGGCAAACTATGGGATAAGAAAGTTAAATCTTTTGACATTGGAGGCATCAACCTTTATTGGATCATGCCCAATTGCTGCTCCTACAGTCGATGATGGGATAGGGATTTCAATTTACATTACTGATATGGTGATGTCCAGTGACAATGCATACATATACGCAGCACAGGCAGGAAGAAATGGAATCAAGAGAATAGAAATCACATCAAGGAGTGTCACCACTATTGGCGCAAGTTCCTCACTACCCATTTCACCCCTTTCTGGATATTCATTGGTTCTCAAACCAGCATTCTCGAGTTGCACTGCGTGTGCTTCTGGTAAGTACTCACTGGACGGGCAGACCTGCGTATTATGTCCAATTGGAACCTTCTGCCAATCTGCTTCATTGCCTCCAACAGGATGCCAGTCAGGTAAGATTGCAACAGAGACTATAAATCACACACCATTCTTTGATCCAAGCCATGAAAAGTGTTTTAATTATTTTATTTGTTTCATTCGGACTGCTTCCAACTTGTGTTGATTCACAAACTTGCTCCACATTGTTTCCCACATACACAGGGGTCTGCTCATCAGTCACTGCAGGGAATGCTATCTCAGTTTCCATCAGCACAACGTGCCCCTCCAACTCTAAAACCATAGTTGCAAACGCCACATCCATCACCCAGTGCAAATGTGCCGAAGGGTTCTACGGAAACGTGACAGACACAACATCCCCTAACCAATGCTTGATGTGTGCCCCAGGTACATACTCTACAGCCGTCGGGCAGACGTCCATATCCACGTGCCAGCAGTGCCCGCTTGGATCGTTCTGCGCTTCAGTGTCTGCTCTGCCCGTTCCATGCAATGCCAGCTACATCTGCCCTGCAGGTTCCGTGAGTCAATCATCCTGTCCTAGAGGCTTTTTCTGCTCCACTCCGTCGACACAGCTCCCTTGCAGCGTTGGCGGGTTCTGCCCTCCAGGTTCGATAGCAGACACGCCTTGCCCAGCGGGATCGTTTTGTCAGAACACGAGTACTATATCGGTATGCCCAGCTGGGACATTCTGCTTGTTGCGCTCCACCACTCCAACCGCCTGCTCCCTTTCACAGTTTTGCCCTGTCAATTCGTCAGCTGCAGCTCCGTGCTTAGCTGGCGCGTTCTGCCCTAATACTTCAACGCAAATCCTCTGCACGTTGTCAAACTATTGCCCGTCGTCATCCACAGCCGAGTCAAAGTGCCCGCCAGGCTCGTTCTGTGCTTCGCCGTCAACGATTCAGCTGTGCACTCTGGGCGCATTTTGCCCGTCAGGGTCCGTTGCCGACACCCGATGTCCAGCAGGCTCTGTGTGCACCTCCACAACTAGCATCGCAGCCTGTTCCAACGGCAGCTATTGTCCTTTAGGTTCGACTGCCATGAACCCCTGCCCAGCTGGAAGCGTTTGCAGCACCCCGTCCACCATATCTGCGTGCTCATCGGGAATGTTCTGCCCCCCAGGCTCAACCCAGCAAACTCTGTGCGCAGCCGGCTATGTGTGTCCAAACACCACAGTGCAGCTCCTCTGCCCGCCGGGGACTGTCTGCAGCGCGGGTTCGACAGCAGCCACAGCGTGTCCTGTAGGATCGTTCTGCGACTCTGGGAGTACTACGGCCAGCGTCTGCCCTGCAGGGAGCCTGTGCACATCAAGCAGCACCAAGGTCGTCTGTCCTGCAGGGGCGTTCTGTGTTGCTGGATCGACTGCAGCAGCCCCCTGCCCACCGCCGTCTGTATCGCCACAGGGGAGCATCGCATTCACCAACTGCAGCTGTCCAGCTGGGACATACGGCAGGGTAGTGAGCGCCACCACCGCGTACTGCCAGGCGTGTGTGCAGGGGGCGTTCTGCACGGGAGTGGCCACACAGTGCGTGTGTTGATGGGTGTTTGGGTTATAAAATGCATTTACACAGCCGAAAAAAATGAAGTGCTGCTACTTTTTTGTTGTTGTTCTGGGGCTCGCTGGGTTCGTTCAAGGCCAACAGGATGAGATATTATTGTGTGGATGCCTGACTGAGGCGATCAGATGCCCTCTAAATTCAAACACCCTGGGTGGAGGAGCAGTGTCGTTAGAGGATTGCATCTGCAACTACGGGTACCTTCGCTCGCATGATGGAAGCTGTGTGGAAGCGGTTTACTGCCCTGGGAGTAGTAGTAGTAGTAGCAATAGCAGTATGATTATTATGGGCGATTCAAGCACGTCATCCTGGGTTTTGTCAGAAGAAGACTGCCCATGTGATGCAGGGTATGCACGTCAGTTTCTGAACAGCAGCTGTGAACCGATACTACTAACTCCCAGCCAAAATGGGGGGTTACCATTGGAGCTGGTTGTGGGTTTGGCTGCCGGGGGCGGGGCTCTGGTGGTGAGTGGTGCTGGCTGGGCTTTGGTCAATTTTTTCATGTTTACTCCCAAATTGATCCCACCAACCATTCCTCTACCTCCGACAAGTAATCCAGCAGCTATACAAATGAGAAATGTGGGAAGTCTAAATGCAAGAACAAGATTCACAGAATACGTGTGATTGAGTTCTAATGGATCACACATATAAACGAATGTAACCGACCGAAGATAAAATGCAGTCAGGGTTTCCTGGAGACACAATGACAAGTCTGGAATACACTTACTCACTGGATAAAATTTCGTGCGTGAAAACAGTGTGGTATGCGCATGTAGCGTTTGCTCTGCTGGTTGTGTGTTCTGGGATAGGCTGCTTGGTGACCAGAATGATATACAAGCATCTGCACGTCTACTTTGGTCGGCTGTACATCATCTGCATGCTGTGGTGCATGGGGACATCGCTTGTCGTTCACAACACTGGCCTGCCTATTGCGGTGCTTCTTTCGTTTATATGGGTGCTTGGAGGGCTGACAATAGGGTGGATTTTGATCAAGTTGCACCAGGGAAATCTAGAGAAAAAAGTATCCAAGTTGTTCAAAACGAAAGTAGAAACCCAAAAAATAACAACTGGTGATATTGAATCACTGGAAATCACAGCAATCTTACAGACTCTTAAAATGGAAATACAAAAAACCAAACCATTCAGGGAAAGAATGCTCTCATACAAAGCAGCCCATGGAACTTTCATGTTCATGTCGTTCATCAATATTTTTGGCAGAATATTTGGTGTGAATCTGTCAGAGGGCTTTACTTGCCACACGTTTCCATACTACAAACAACTGGACTCTCCCAAATTCAAAGGTCTTGGACAGCCTCTCACGCATGTACCAATATATGATGCACACTACGACAAACTTCCGTGGGCGCACGGACTGGTGTGGTGGGGAGTGGAATTCAGCATTGGGCCAATTATTTTTGCTCTGATCATAGGGTGTGCTGTTGCATGGGTGGAGAGCAGGAGAGATAAAAATTCAAACGTTATACAAGAAAAAACAGTGAGAAGTTGTCTTAGCAACATACGAATAGCACAACTACAGAATATAGTACTGAAATGCAGTCAAACTCCATCATAAGAAACAACATGACAAATTATTACCCCTTTCTTACTCCAGCTCTTCTCCCGACCACCATTCCACTGCGACTCTGCCCCCAGCAAATCCTTCGACAATACGCTTTTGAACTCACTACCCAGTGATGAAAAGCAAGGATGCACGCAACAAGTAGGCCAGGCGTCGCCGCCACCACCAGAGACCGCTCCATCGGCGTGTTTGGGAGACGCTGGAAGCTGACAACCGCAAATGGGCAGCGCAGCTCCACGTGCACCCAGAACAGAGCCTGGGAGTGCCGCCCCTCGACCTTGATTCGGCGGATGTTGGGGTGAACTTGAATCATAAGATCCAGGAAAAGCCTGTCGTCCACCTCTTCGCACAGACCAGGCGGGACATTGAACACCCTGAACAGAGGGGTGAAAAACTGCACACCCCAAGGATGCATACTTTCCACCGCATCCCATTCTGAGAAGAACTGGTCCAGACACATGGTAAAATATCCAGTGATCATGATGTAATGTAGTATATAAACAAATTCCAGCAGTGACACGCCTACAAATCTCTACATCATGGCCCAGCCGCTGGACATCCGCGTCGTATACCAGCCCGAGAGGGGGTTCGCTGTCATCGTGGAAGGACAAGAGCTCAACACTGCTGGTATGGGAAATCAAGCGATTCTTTGGAACGTGGTACTCTACCTGGTTCAACGGCTTCCAGACGATGGGCACATGGACGAACTGCACATGGCTGCCCTGCAAATGACCGAGTATTTCCAGCGCTTGCCTGTGTATAACATTGAAACCCCTGAAGTCGAAAGGCCCAATCCCAGGCGGCAAGAGGATCTGTTTCTCCATCAGCAAATGGTAGAGTGCCCACCACCCAGTGAAGAAGAGCCGTGCTGCATTTGTTGGGACGCCCCACCGGGGGAACAGTGGATCAAGCTGCAGCTGTGCGGCCACATGTTTCATTCTCGCTGCATTTCGGCGTGGACGAACCTAACATGTCCACTGTGCAGGGGAGATCTCTCAAGGAACACACGGCGTAGGAGAGAGTGAACCCCCCTCAATAATGTTGGGAGTACTGTTGGGGTTGATGATTAATGGTGTCATCACTAAACACCTTGTTCACTGAGGATGTTGTCCCTGATAGGATTAAAATCAGAATATTTTTACCCTGAAGTATTATTATTGTCCTTGACTATCCCCATAACAACAAACTCATCTTTACTCCATTTACAAAAAGTAACAGCTACCCTCTCTCCACACAACCCACACAAATGATTCAACTCTTTCATTCCTTTCAGCAGAATACACTGCGATGCACATTATTCAGTGCTTAGCAGCGGCGTATTCCTGGCGAATCTTCAGATAAAACGCTTCGACCCGTGCGTTGACATCCGCGTCGTCCCTTGCCCTGCGCACGAGCCGAAACAAGCGTCGCCTGAGGACCAAAAACTCGCGGACTTTCACCTTGCTCCCGCCACTGATCTGATAGCAGAGCCTCATCACAGCTGCGCCACAGTACTTCCACATCCTGTGGGTGAAGAAACTGTGCTCCCTTAGAATCCTTTCTTCCATGGCGTAGAAACGGTCTTCCGTCTCCTTGTCTGTCTTCGCGCCCATCGCGCTATTGAAGAGGCGATCATAAAACAGGTTCATGCGAGTGGGAGAAACAGTGCACATTGTCCTTGCGTAGATCATCAGGGAGATTTTATTGACTCTTTCTGTGCAAAATTTCCTGAACCACTCCTCATCGAGTAAGACAGTCATCTTGCTTGCTTCTGTTAGTGTTCGCGGAATCAGACAGAATAAATAATAATGATTGGAAGCTGTAGAATTTTAATATGATATATATCCCATAAAAAAGAAAAATTAAAAATTAAAATAACTTTTACATCCCAGCTAAAATCACCCAAACGCATTTGAACTTTTTTTGAGTGGGCTAAGGCATCATAAAAGAAAGATTTACCTAGCTGAAAAACAGCCAAATGCAAACCATTACCCCAGAGCACATGCTAACCCTGTCCATAGGAGTGTTTATGGATTCAGAGGAGGTCTCATCCTTGCTGCTTCCATGTCTCACGGATTCAACAACAACACGCGATTGGTTGCAACAGGAACACACATCCAGAACACTCGACAAAATATGCAGAAGCGCTGCGTGGCTGGAGACGCTGGCTGAACAGCTGAGGGAAATCAAGACAAACCTGGCCGAGAAAGCGCTGACGGCGGAGCTGAGATTGAGCGAGGGAGATCCCAGATTCCCACACACTACCTGCAGCGACATGGAAGACTGCCTCGTCTCAGCGTACGGGATCAGACCCTCGCCCAAAGATATAGGCGCTGCCTACTTTGCAGTGCTCATACGCGCTACAGACCCCAAAGATCATAACAACGTGATCTCGGCCGCCCTCGTCGACTTTCGGCCGTTTCCAGACAACGAATTTGCTACGCGGATGGAGGCGGTGGATAGGGGGTGGCAACGCCGACACGTGGCACGGGAGCTTTTCAAATTCATCGAATCCTCAGCGCGCTTTCTGATGATGGCTGATGGTTTCGTGCGTATTAACATGGCTGATTTGGATTCGGCCTCAGCGACAAAAATGGCCATCAAATCTTATGTGGATGACGATGCACCAGAATGGCACACTGAAATGATGCATGGATTTGGATTCAAGGAGGCTGAGGACGATGACTGTTGGCGCGAGGACATCGAATTCTTCAAAACAATCCAGTACTAGAGGGGAAGCATATCATAACCATATTGCGGATCACTTGATTTCCATAAATTGAATATCTGTAAAAGCTTTGAGTCTATTTGTTGTTTCTTCCCCATTCCCCATTTCTGCGTCTCCTTTACTTGAACCCACCAAACACACGGCTCATCTGTCCTCTGGAAATTATCCCCATCATTCAGCAAGCCCAGCACCATCAGATACACTGCAACGTACCCTATGCACACATGCCAGATCACATGTCCAATGAACAACCAACTGAATTCAGAACAGCCAAACTGATTCAGGACCCATGCAACCAGTGCTATACCCAACATCAACCACATGGGCCAAATTGCACAAACCCCCTCCAAAATGAAAACTCTGACCAGAATGTAAACATAGACAATAACAAACAGAGGATACTGGATGCCAATGCTGAGAAGCCCTACCCCGTTCACACTCAGCAAAGCATCCAGATAGTGAAACATCAGCATGTCATTGGTCCCAACCCAAAACAGCAAATACAGCATGCATGCGACGGAAACAGCCATCAAACGTTCCTTCATCCAATCGCTCAGATGCAAGAGGAACACGTTCACGGTGACCATGGCCATCGTCACGCCGTCGAGAATGATGCCGTTGATGCGTGTTTCATCCATGACTTCCTGATCCAGCATGTGATACGCTGCAGTCCCCAAACCGCACACCACGAGGCTGGCGCGGGCCAGGCAGAACTGCAACGGAGGGTTCTTCAGCCCTGCAGTGCAGCAAAGCGCCAAAACACACATGACCAACCCGGAAAGCGCGCAGAGTGGCTCGCTCAGAAACCCTGGCAGTCGGTTCTCATCTTCCAGCCTGGGTTCCCAAAATACATGCTCACAATGGTAGCTGATGATTGCTGTGCTGTTGATCGCGTTCACGGTCATCAATAAGAAACCTCTCTAAAGCACCCTGAAATACTGTGTTTTCAATCCCACAATGCAGTCCACGCGTTGTGAAACTCGTTGAGTGCCTGCAGGTATTCGGTGGCGGTTTCCGTATCAAGGAAGTCGTCAGCTGCATCGTCCTCGGCTGGATTCATCACATACAAAACAACGTCAACCTGCCCCAAGAACTCGATGGCCTTGTTCAGAACAGTGAATCTGAGTGGTTCTTCAGGATGAACCAGAATTTCGATGGGAAAGCGCGAAATTGCGAATGCTGTCAGGAAAATGCGGGGGTCGTAGTGCACAGGCGCTGATGATTCTGAAGCAGGCTGAGATTTGTTCAGCGCATAATTAGTCACGCGCATGAAGAAGTCGGTAGCCGGTCGGCGGAAACTCTCGTTCTGATCAATGCACTGCATGAATGCGTCATAGCCTGCTTCGCAGGTGGGCAGATTCTGCAGCATGCGTTTGAATTCCGTGACAAACATGGGGCGCGAGGGTTTTAAAATTAAAATATGATGCAGAACAGTATTATCATTTATAAAATATTTCCACAGCATGCAGTGGTTTCCCGCAGACACAGTCACCATCATTGCAGGGTTTCTGGACCCCAAGCAGTATGTCAGACTGTTATTGGTGAGCAAACTCACGCACACCAAACTTTCCCCTGGACGAGCAGCAGCAGTTTTCCCTTTAGCTTTAGAACACATCAAGCATCTAATCTTCACAGAGCGCTCCAAGACAGTGGATCCCGTGTTTGTACTCGAAAAAAAAGTTGAGAACTTGTTCCAGAAACTTTCTCGTAGTTTGCTGCATTATTCATACAGACTTCCGCAAGGGGGTGTATTCAGTGCCTACTACTTTCTCAGCGTGGATGTATCTACTGTCACGATCAATGTGAATCGTTGGCACGACCTCTTGGAATCAGAAAATCCAGGCAGTTTTACCACGATCAAAATTGAACCGTCAAGGGATCAGCCTTTTGACTCGGGGATTGTCAGTATCCATGAAGAAAATTCCAACCTTCATGACGATTCCGAAACCGATAATGATGACGAGTTGATCAGCGAAACATGGGAGTATCAGGGTGGCCTCAATTTTTTTCTGCGCCATATGGCGATAGAGATGTGCCCGCTGCATAGGGGGTTTGACTTGCAGCCGGGTGTGTAAATCGAGATTATTTTCAGCAGACAGCCCTGCTACCCTTGAGTGTGAAGAGGATGTTTGGAGGGAAATTCTCAAAATCTGCTACAGAAAGTGGAACTGCATCAGGCGTTACATCTGACACCGCATACCCAACAGACTCCAAGAAGTTGAGCATTGCGGTGGCGGAATATGAGTCCGTTCCCGTCCTCTTCTTGACCTCAGTGAATTCCATGAGGATGTGTTTCACGCTGAAATTGCATATCAAGCGCCTTGCACCTGCAATGACCACACTCTCCGAACCCTCCACGTCGATCTTGAGAATGTCAACATCTTCCAGAACAACATGCGATAGTGATGTGGTGCTTGCGTAGTCCACCCCATACACACCATCATTATCCTTACTACCACTACTAGTACTCTTACTAGGTTGCTCGGCAGTCACTCTGCCATTCCCCTGATTGGATACGTCAGTAGGCTGCAGAGAGAGCCGAACGGATGCAACATCATCCCACACAACGTTCTGAAAGAGGGTGATCCTCTCCTCAAACTTGTTGCGCTGAACAGATTTGGAGAACTTCCTTGCATTCCTGGACATGGGCTCAAAAGCGATGACGTGCGCACCCAGCGAGGCGGCGGCCAGCGAGAAGTATCCCAGATTGGCGCCGACATCCACGACCAGCGGAGTGTGGCCAGGAGTGCCGTGCTGCTGCAGTAAAGAAACCATGCTATTCCACACAAAAACATCCCACTGCTCTTTCCCTGCGTGCACGCTTCCAGACACATAGATATCCTGCGCAACAGGATCGTGCGTGTCAATACTGAACCTGGGAACCGGGGGAAAATCCACCTCTCCCCAGAAGTCAGTTGCATACGGCGCATCGACTGATACATCAGACGGACGGCGAATGATGTGGTGAATTTGCCCTGGGCTGCTGGGGGGCTGTGGCAGATCAGGCACGGGGAACTCTCTTCTCGAGTACAGGTGATAGTCTGTGCCTGAAAGCAGGTGGTCGCTCGGGCGGATCACTACTATGTCTGAATCGACAGCGTGTGTGCAAAGTAAATAATAATACAACGCAACCAGCGGATAACAACGGGAAAATGACATTTCACTTAAGTCCAGCCGTACTTTTATACGCGCACAGTGCATGGTGGCAGTGGGCCTATTTAAGAAAAGCGAACACCCTTGGCCACCAATGCTGCATTTTGATAAATGGACACTCACAGGGACCCTCTGTGTTCTCTCGCATCCAGAGCGTGCAAAGACAAGGGCAGCACAGGAAGCTCAGCTAGCCATGGAATCTGAACAGACAAGACAGGACGAAGAAAATAAAAAGCGAAGGTATGCTGAAGCGTATAAACAGCTTATTGACCACATAAATGAAGATCATACAACAGCAGCAGCAAGAGACTTGGAAAAGAATTCCATCATTTACTCGTTCAAACCCCCTGTCCATCATCTGCTATAGTAGTAATAGCATCTCCAGCAGCCGTACTGCTACTACAGCGTGACTAGCAGCCCCTGCAATGATCACCCCTGTTGTATGCGTGGTAGGAGATTTTCATGATGTAGTGCTGTGCTGTCTTGTGGAATGCCTCTCGGAGGGCTGGCTTTAGCTCATTGGCCAGCTGCCTGTCGTCAATGGCGTCCATCTCCTCGGCTATGAACTCCTCAATCTTTGCATTCACCCAAAACCGCTTTTTGTCCTCGTCGGTTGACGGGACCACTTCCACACCGAATCCCAGGTTCTCCTTCAGAAATTTGAAAGTGAGCTTCCTCATTGTACTTCTGTTTTCGAATGTCTTGTTGTTCTTGGGCCATCCACCCTCGCATTTCAAAAACGCGTCCCATTTCTCAATTGGAATGTAGCTCACTGCCTCCGACATGCACTGGATTTGAAAGCTTGCCTGCTCCTCATAGTACATTCCAAAAGCATCCCTGAACCCCTTGTTCTCATCAAGCTCATTCACTTTTCTGAAGAACTTTGGGATCACCACTTCAGTCTCATAGACAGCATCTCCAGCCCAGTCGAGCATGAGTTCAAACGAAGCTGAGCTCATCTGCTCTGTTTGCTCAGAGAGTTAGAGTTGGAATTTATATTTACTTCTCCCCAGCTTCAGCTCAATTTTAAATTTAAAAAAATATAAACAAATTTGTTTGAATTCCTTTGCGCAGAGAGAGCAATAAAATAGTTATGTGGTAAACCATAAAAAAAAGAACAAACTCCTTCAAACTTTACAGTTTATCCTGACCTAGCTCCCCAATGCCCAAAAAGATTGTCATCTGCACAAGCTACGGAGGATTCTGCCTTTCGAAAGCAGTGAAGCAACAGTACAAAGAATTGACCGAATCAGACACCAAAAAGGACCCCTGCTGGCACATGGACACCCAGGTCGCGCGCGACGACCCCCTACTGATCCAAATCATCGAGTCCATCGGACTGGGCAGCGCAGGGGGGAGGTCGGCACAGCTTAAAATCATCGAGCTACCAGACGACGTCCCTGAAGATGGATGGGCTATCATGGACTATGACGGGGTTGAATGGGTGGCTGAAAAGCACAGGACATGGTCGTAAAGGCTCTGCTGCTCTGGGCATTTGAGTGTAAATAAAAAACTCAAAACACTGAATCATGAACGCGTGTCTGTCTCAATAAGCGCTTGCGAATCCGAATCCACATTCTTGTGCGTTTTATCCTGCATGAACGAGCTGTAACTGAAAACCTTCATAGCCATGTCAGACAGCGCATTCACAAGCACAAAGTCCACCTGGGCCAGGGAGAGGAAGAACTTAAACATGAAAGACATGTGCACGTAGCAAAAATACACTTCGATCACCAGCAAACACACAGACCGCCTGTACGGGAGCGTCTTGCACTTGGGATCAGAGATGGTGTGCGTGAGCCAGGGGACAATGGAATCGTGTCCAAAGGTTTTGACCAAAGTATCAATGCAGCAGTAGAGCACGAGCAGCAGCCACTCCTCCATTGTGTCTATGGGTATGGTCATGAAGTGGAGACTGGGACTGGGACCAAAGCGAAAGAACTGGCTGTGCAGCACGCCTAGGCAGGAAAACACCACCAAAACTATCGACAACCATACAAACAAAACCACGGCTGTGAGTCGCTTATCGACAAAAAGGGTGGAGAACATATATGCGACACGGAAACACGTGTATTTGTACGGGGAAGGCTCAATTTATTTCCAGCACTACAGTTTCGCCAATGCTTCCTCAATAAGGGGTTGCAGACGAGTGCTCAGATGCACCGACATACTCGCTCGGAAAACACGCTCAAGAATTCGTATGTTCTTGAAGATCCTTGGCGTTATGAAGTAGCTCTCGTTCGCATCCTGGAACTTCCAATCCAGTGCTTCAATGGACATGCCGGCGACGAGGGACGCTCTCGCTAAAACTTTCAGGTACGACATGCTGCAGTGGAAAAAAGGGGAGACCACCGTCATCAGAATGAAGTCATGTAAACAAAAACAAAAAAAAACAGCCACTCACGTCTTCCAAAACTTGCTGCCATTGATGTCAAGGCGCTCCTGAAGGCTGGAAACAATCAATCCGACTCTCTTATCATCCTTGGGAAAGAGAGCATCCAACTCTGTCTTGATCTGCTCAAGAACAGGCACACCATCTGGGAGTTTGAAGACGTCTGAATTGTCATCCACCCCCTGTATCATTATTACACAGTTGTTACTACTTACCAGGGCACACACACCACCACCAAAAAGCCTACTCACCCGGGCCCCGTACTCCATCATGGACATGAACACCTGGTCCACGCGCTCGAGCGCCAGCTTGCCCAGATCAGTCTCTGTGAGCTTAAACTCCGACAGCATTCGTTTCAAGCATCCGATGGCACCCACCGCTGCAGCGTCAACCCGCATCTTTCTCTGCATGGAGCACAGCCGCCACACGTCTAGCAGGTAGATCTCTGGAAAGTCCAGCTCGTTGTTGAGGAACCTTTTCCCAAACAACAGCCTTTCCAACCCGGTGAAAAGAACCTTCCTGATCCCTGCGTGGGTGAGGCTGGGTCGAAGATCGACAGCGTCGGTTCCCAGCCTTGACTGGACGGAGGAGGCAATCCAGGCCTGTTAAATGCGAATGAGACAACACACACACATGGGCAACACACTGCAAAAACACCACCTGCGTGCGCTCCATGGTGATGACACCCCTGTCCAGCATCTCCTGAAACTTCCTGGCAATGTACATGCATCCGTTGTCGTTGAGCGTGCGGCTGATCAGGAGCATCTTCATGCTGTGGATGTCGCACTCGGCCGTTTTCAGGCAGCCGCGAATGAACTTGAGCGCCTCGACCATCGCCTCGGGGGTCTCGATGATCCACTCGAAGGCTCTCCAACCCTCGTCAGTCTCCTTGTCCCTGATCGGGATCTGGACCCGCTTGATCACTCTCATGATGGCCTGAATGATATCGACGCATTCCTGCCATCCGCTGCTGTGAAGGAGGCGGAGATCGATGGCTTCGTTCACCCAGGGCTTGCGTCCGCTGTCCACGATGGCGAGAAGCTGCTTCTTCAATTCAGAAAGGGTGTGCCGGAGGGTGGTGAAGACCACTGGAAACGAAAGCAGCTCGCAGAAGATGACGCTCCAGTGCATGAAGTCGTCCTTCGTGATGTAGACATGGATGGGGGACTCTTTCAGCCCGTCGGGTGTTGTTCTGTGATACACGTCCAGGTAGAGTTCCTGCACCATCTGAATCTGGTCCATGTCCTTTAAAACAAAAAATTTGGGGTCTGTATCCAACGCCCCCTCCTTCAGCTGCTTGGTGCAAGAAATGGGAGGCATGCCAAACATCCCGGCACGCAACTCAGCGTCGAACTCGTCTAGCACAGCCTGCCCGTAGTTTTCCAGCGCTTTGGCCCGAAGTTCTGTGATTTGCTCGTAGATCATAGCACTGTCCGAGGCATGATTATTACTGCTATGAGGAGCTGTACTATTGCTTTTGGGGCGATAGAAGTAGGAGAAGTACAAAGGCACCAGAGCCGACCGCATCCGGGACCAGGCAGGCTTTTTCTCCGAGAGTTCCCACACCTTGAAATCATCCAGGTATCGGGCCAGATGCGCATTGAACCGCTTGCACAGGGTGGCAGGGACCTTGAAAAAGGACCTGGACTCCTTCACAGCCAGGACCACCTCGTCAAAGTCCGTCAGCATCGCCCTGGCTGATCTGATGACATTCACTTCACTGGTGCCGATGACGGAAAACACCTCGCTCACGTACAGATTCAGCATGTACGCAGTGAGAAACACCCTCGTCGTGTAGAAATTCGCGTGGGACGTCACCAGCTTCACCGTCGGCGCCCCGTGCACCAGGGTTGAGAGAGAGCACAGCCGCTCCAGCATGGACTTCGCCAGGTCGATGACGTCGCGTCGCTTGAGGAAAGCGATCAGCTCGTTAAACCCCTTGGTGCGCGTGCCATCTGATGCCGAGGTGGTGGTCGCAGTCTGCACCGCAGTCTCGATCCCAGTGTCCAGAAACCGCTTCACTAAGAAAAAAAACGTCCTGCGCCGGAGCATCATCGTCTTCCGCCAGACAGCCTGCACCAGACGCGCGGCGCGGTTTCGTTTGGGGGTGCTGGAACGCAGGGCGCGGCGCATTTGGTCTGAGTGGTGTATGAGAGTGGATGTTGGTTTTATGTTGGAATTTAAAATGTCTAAAACCATGAGTTATTTCTGTTTGGATTCGTTTGTGTTTTAATTATGTTTTATTTGTTTTTACTTTTTTTTTCTCAAATCCACTATGGCAGTCCAACTCAAATCTATATTGAAACTCCCCGCCATACAGACCGCGGCTGCCTACCACCCTCCTGCTTGACGTCTGCGTGGACAGGACCAAAAAGTTCGACCGCGCCCACCTAGGAATGCAGCGGGTGCAGATCCGAAAATTCAGCCCTGATGGGTCCAAGGCCATCGTCCACTACGTGCATTGCCCAGCGGGCATGGTGTTCGCCGTCGACGTGCGACTGCTTAATACAGTGGACGCAGAGGGGTTTCTTCGTCCAAACACGTACATGATACACAGTAAGCGCGCGTCCGGAGATCCGCAGTTTGATGCTGCTGCCTGCGCAAGCAAGAGGACACGGAAGGAGTGAGGAGAGCTACACGAAGCACCAAGAGGTGGCTGTTTGCATAAAAGCCCATGATGCATTCAATATATTTTAACATGCAAAGTTTTCATCTTCCCACACCAGTGAGGATGTCAGCTATCTCTGCCATGATCTCCCCCCCACCAGCAGGGAGAAACTTGTCATAGTATGTTTTGTTGAGTGTTTTCAGTTTTGATCCCATGCTTTTCAGGACAACTTCCATAACGTGCTCTCTGTCTCCGTTTATATTGTTCCATTCGCGGCGCGAACCAATAACCTGCAGTCCAGAGTTCAGTGCACGAAACAAGTCATTTACAACAGGCACGATAGACAGAGATTCAAACGAAATCATCCTCTCGTGGAGTTTCTCGTACACCAAATCCCATTTTTCCTCGTAATTAAGATCATCTTTGGAGATTGATTGAAGATTTTTGATTGTCTTGGTCAATCTTGCCTTGACTTGTTCATAAATAGCACCAATAAACATATCACCAGGTTTTTTAATATTGTCTACCTTCTTCAGTACCAGTGTCAATGCAGTCCTCCAATCATAGGCCTCATCAATAACTATGCTGTTACTACTGTGTCCGTGCATTCCTTGCAAAGTTTTAGCTATTTTCATAAACAGCTCCCCAGACCCCTTGCCGATCACCTGGTCAAAATAACCGCGCCTGTTGCTGCTCAAGTTTTCAATCCCTTTCCCTACATTGCTTAACACATACCCAAGCCACGCTTCTCGCTCACCCGGATTATCCAGTTGATACGCCTTCCCCTCTTCAAAGGTCAATCCAGTTGCGATAGCATCAAACAGATAAAACGGGGATATATCAGCGGTGAAGAAGGAGAGCGTGTCTGCTTTGTCGACATAAAAGTCCCTGGATTCTACGAAATGGTCAACCAATTCACTCCAGTTAGCATTGCTGTTTGCATCCAACTTACTCATTTCGGTTACGGTCTCATGCAGATGTTTGGCCACATTATTAAGCAGCCGAACTGCAATGTTGTCCCTGTTGATACCCTTCAACAACTGATGAACAAGAAGCAACCGCTGTTTCCACGGAAGCGCACCACCAAACTCCCCTCTTTGCTCCCTGGACTTTGACCTCCTCCGCCTGCTAGCCATAAGCATACCCCCCTCCCCCACGAGCGCCCGCCGCTCCGTCATCTCGCTCTGGCACCGCAGGATCTCCGCGTCGATCAGCGCAAGACGGTGGTCGGTGGTGGTTGTTGGTGTTGATGTTGCCATCGTGCTGGGTGGGGGTGCTGGTTTATATATTGACCAGAGAAGTGAGTTCGTTGAATTCAAGGCTGTAAAATTAATATGTGAATTCAACGGATATTTTTTTTATATCTGAAATATCTCTGTAAGAATAAAATGTAAGCGATTGGCCAGTATCACCTAAAGAAGGCCCTGGAAGGATAATACTTCCTAGGTCGATGGGCTTGTCGTCAACAGTACTATAATCATTGGAAAAAACAAAGTCAACAAAATTGTCAATGCAGGGAGTTTCTCCCCCCCTCAAATCGACATTATGCACTGTTAATTTTGTAATATGGCGCAAACGACCTCCTATTGTCAAATAAACAAATGTTTCATTTTTCTTCTGCTTGAATATTATATCGCAACCATTTCCTTGAAACATACATCTGAGATACTTAAATTCATCTTTTGCTGACGGGACTGCCAATGCACTGATCCTGTACGTCTCTTCTTCTCTTTTTCTGGATTCTTCTTTTACTTTTTTAAGTATGTCACTTCCTTCTCCATGGTAATTAAAATCAAATCTACCAACACGAGACCCAGATGGGGTATAATGAACTAAACTAATTTCACTGGGATTACCTCTTGTTGGTGTTCCTTCCATATTTTTATTATCTTTTATTTGACTCTCCATTTCTTGTATTTGCGTACTAGTAGATGGAACTGAATTTTTATGTCGTTCATTAACATGGATTTCAGCGATAATTTGCAGTTTAATATTGCTTCTAGCGTTTTGCCGGTATCTATCCACTATTACCAAATCGAACATATCTCTTCGTGTTCCTTGGTAAATTCTACATAAAGGCGATACACTTCCCAATTCAGTATATTCACCAGATCTGGGTTTCTCTCTATATTCATGATGAAGATGATTTGTTTTTTGTGCCAGTTGATACAAGTCCATCAGGGACAATGGTACACATCTACAACTAAAAATACCCCCGTTACTTGTGTATAATAAAAGCTTTGGGTTTCCTGTTTTATCTCTATCAAATGATATAATTCCCCAACCAACAAATCCATTTCTAGTGGTCAATTTTTCATTTTGGATTTCTGATCTCAAAATAAGTGAAAAATTGAATGGCTGGAGATTTTCATTTTGAGTAGTGTCTTCTCCTGATTTGAAACAAATAGCATCCACTAGCTTGTCTAAACACCTCAAAGTTTGCAATTCATGATGCATACAACCACAAATTAGTATATCTAATATACCTTTAGTAAACCACGATAAGCTTTTTACATTACCCTCCTTAGCATCACCCCCACCACCTCCCCCACCCTTTGCTGCCCCCAGTCCCCCAGAAAGCTGCTCAAGTCAACCCCCGCCAGCCCCCGTGCAACAGAGTTCCTCAGACCACACAGGGCCTGCTGCCGCTGGCACGGAGGAATGCCAAGCCACCGCTCCGGCTCATCGATGGCCAACGCATCGCACACCGCCGCGCACATGCGGCCAAACTCCCTGTGGACCACGGCTCCAGGCACGCGCGAATGCACGAAGACGTCCCTGAGATCGTGAAGCAGGACAAAGATCCTCCCCCAGTCCCCGTCATCCTCGCAGTGCAAGCAGTGTATGCGCTCCAGCAGCCCGCACACCCGCCGCATGATGCGCCCGAACATCTTCCGCGCGATCGACGCACGCACCTGGTCCAAACGCGCCAGGCGACCGTCGACGGCCTGGAGCAGCGAGTCGATCACACTGACCATCGCAGGGCGCGCAGCAGGGGAAACGTCGGCGCCGAGGACAGAGTCGATGAAGTCCGCGAGGTCTTGTCTGTTACGTGCAACCCTGGTCCCGCAGCCCACACACGCGTCGCAGGGGCATTTTCCGGGCTTGCATGCACACCCTGCTGTTTTGAAGCACGTGGAACACTCGTCACCACCCCCGTAAAAGCACACGCACTCGGCCCCTGGCCCCGCACACCGCCCGCACCGCTCGACCGTTTTCTTCGTCGGTCCGCACACGCACTCCGCCGCTGGGCCGAAGCACCGGTCGCAGGGTGGGCCCCCGTCCCGCCTCCGCTTTCTGATGTCGTGCAGGAGGGAGAGCAGCTTGCCGAAGACGGCAGGGTACTTCCTGACCCCGTCGGCCAGGCGCTGGTAGTGTTGGAGCTGGTCTGTGTTGATGAGCGAAGGATTGGTGTTGTGCATTTGTAGGGGAAAGTGGATGTGTGGTTTTTATACACTGTGAAGAACATTGCAAGGGGAATTGTGTATATAATTGACTTCAAAAATCTGATACCAAGAAGCATCTGAATGAATATTTCACCGACAATGATGGTGACATCAATACACCACCAGAACCATTGGCCAGTATAGTCAGAACAATCATGGATGGTTGGGTTCCCATTTTCAGTTTAAGGCATGGGCTAACAGGGTGGACAATGACGTGGACCAGTATTGTAAAGAAGGCTTTAAACTATATTTTCAACAGGAGAGTTCTTGAAATAAAATCCTTAATCAAAGATGGGAAAGTGAAATTTTCAATCAAAACTGGTAAAGATGGTGTTTGGAAAGAGTATGAGTTACATCAGATAGCAGAACTGATAACGCAGATTAAACTTCATTTCAAGACTAAATACTCATGGCGTGAAGAATACAACACAATGAACAAGCGTTGGATCTCGCTGCTTGAAAGATTTAAAATCACCAAACTTCCACCCTGCACAACGGGCAGCGATCATCGTAGTGAAAATGCGTGAAGACGCACTTAGTATGGAAGCGGTGGGAGCAGGCCTGGGAGATCCACCAGTCCCCGCCGTGCTGGCTCTGACAGATAGCGCACTGCGCGTTCCGCTCCAGGAAGCAGGACCGTTTCGGCAGGAACAACCCGCTCATGAGGCGCAGCGCCTGCTGGACGAGGCCCAGATACCGGTCGTAAAACGCCAGAGGACACTCGCCGTTGTCCACTGCGCGCCGGGCGCTGCGAATGAACAGCAGCAGATTCTTCCCGACGAAGGCGGGCTGCCTCACAACCTGCGCGCACCGTCGCATGTACCAGTCGGTCATCTCCCCGAGAAACTCGCGCTCTGTGGGGGAAAGCGTCTCGCGCACCAGCTCGTGGCGCAGCAGCTGGCGGACCTCGCGTCCGAAGGACTGCACGGCGGGCGACGGGCGGCGGGTGAAGTATGCCATATGGAGGGAGCGGGTGGAGGAGGTAGGATCAGGGGGTGTTTTATACGTCAGTCCTCTGAAGAGACAGCAGCTCGTGCATTTGATTTTTTCATTTCATATTTAAAAAATTTAGAATGTGGAAATTTGTTTGACCATTGTTGCTTGACTGCAAAAAAATAAAAGATATAAAAATCATTGTTTTCTTGCTTAAGCACTTATGCAATACAATGACACTGGAGTGCATAACACATGTCATAGTTCAACATGGCAACAGAATGCAGAGAACTTACTCAAAGTAGCAAAAACACTGTATCCAACATATATAGCCAGTGAAAGACGAACCAGTAGTTGGGATGATGAAGATGAAAGCGACACACTTTTTGTCAATCATACTGATAGAATACGGAAATTCAATGAACTTTATTCAATATGCTCGTCACTCTGTAAAGATCAAGACAATCTGTTCCTTCAAATTTTTAATTCTCAAGAAAAGCAACCGATTTTTAAACATCCTGTAATGCAGGCAGACGGCGCTTACTATGTACCATATTGTCACATCACTTTTGCCTTGTTTTTAAATCAGATTCTTAAATGCATACACAACCCAAATATTGACTTCCATGTTCTGTGTCAAGGACAGGGTTATGGGAGCGATGAAAGATGGTATGAAACACGCACACCAAGTGATATAGAAGAAATGAACAAAACATGCACAAGAATCTCTGAATATATAAGTAAGAGCAACGCATTTCAAACCATCAACAAAGGTACTGCGCCACAGAGAATCATTGTATGGTTGAAAATATTCAAGCATGCATTGGCCATTGGATGGGATGTTCAAAATGCAGAGGACGATACGAAAAAAATAAAGATTTACCTAATCGACAACAGATACAGATCATCTCAAGATATACCAGAAAGAAATTTTGAGTATGTTTTACTTCTCAGCTTTTCATCCATGCTTCAGACTGTATACGGATGTCCATGCGAAATTCAAGCCAAACCAATAACAAGCATTAAAGACATCCCTGTTGCAGAGGATTTCAAGTGTGCAACATTCGTCGCTAGAGCCACACTCTACATAAGTCAAATCAGAGATCCCTTTGGAGGAGGAGGAGATGAGGACAATTTAAATTCTATATCCAAAGTAATAGACATACATTGGCAAAAGGCCATTAACCTGATCTTTGAAAACATGTTACTGGAATTCTGTACAGAAAAAATAAAAAACCAAAAAAAAATTTTAACCCTGCCTCGGCTTGTTTTAAGTTCTAAATTTATAAACATTAATGATGTGGTCTTGGAAGCCAGTAGTAATAATTCAGACCAACCGACTTCGGAAATTTATGTTTTCAATGGGTTCTCCAATGGATTTACTCAAATTGAATCAAACCCAAGTGACAGAGATGCCAAATCTTGCACAGCATGCAGATTAATGTCCCAATTTCCAACAATCTTAGATTCAATTCGTGCATGCAGAGCGCTAATCCACCAACACACCATTGCACTGCACAGAAAGGCTTCATTTTACACCTAAGTGGACAAGTGTAGGCCAATGTCCCCGCCAGCGCCTGTTGCCAGGTCCCCTGTCTTGTTTCCGTAAATTCCGTATCATCAGACTCTCTGCTTTTTCGTTTGCATCGACGCAAAACGCGCATCGTCGAAGGAACCCGCACTGCACTTGATCTTCTGGATGTTTTCAGCCACAAACACCGCAAAGTACAGCTCCTCGATTTCGTGCTCCAGCTGTTCAAATTTGCGCCTCTTTCTTTCCTTGATTTCGCACAGCCGCGGGATGCACTCGTCGGGATCGGATGGAAGCGCTTCCTGGAGGAGGAAAAGCGTTGGCCCCCCAAGCAGCTTCGCCATGTCTTTCCTAAGCGCGAGCTTGAGCTCCGTCCGCTTGGCCTGATTCAATTTCCCCAGGTTCTGGGTTTGAACTCACTGAATTTCACACTCAGAGCAGGGAACAGTTCCTGTTATCCGCTTAGAGTAGAAGTGAAATGCCCAGAGTAGATCCCACACCCGTCAGAATCCAGGCAATTCAAAAGGATCTTGGCGCTCTCTAAATTCTTCAACAGGACAAGCATTGAATCACTTGATTCATCAGAGGACAGCTGCATGGGGTGGGGCAGTGAAGAGAATTATGGCTTCTTATACACAACAACAAAAATAATAAAAGAAACTGGTTTGAATCGGTTTGTGGTTTTAAATTACCATTACAGCACTTTTTAAAAGTTTTTCGGGGTTTACAGTGGAATAAAAGGAAAATAGATGATATATGAGTCAGTGATGATACCATACAAACACCAGTGATTTGAAGTCACATTTCATTTTTTACAGAGCAAAACACACGGCAAATGTGGCAACGTCATCACTGCCCACTCATACTCAAGCAGAATCCCCCGGAGAAGGCCGCTGGTTCCTACGGCGGATGAGGTAGGGACAGCGCTGGCAAAAACGCTGGAGACGCATGATGGCATCATGTTTCGGCGATAACTTGCTGAAGATGCATGGGAATCTTGAGTTGGCACATCCAGTGTGAAAGTGTGTACTGGCTGAACTCAAGATAGGTGATGCCCAAGAAGGCAGCTTCGTTCTCGTGATCCTCAAGACCAAGATTAACGGTTTCCTCGTCATATCAAGCGTGCATCAGATCCCAGCCTTTCAGCGTGCTTCTCGCGCGCCGGGGCCGCTGTTTTCAGGGTCGCTCATCACAAGAGAAACAGGCTCATTCATTGCGCTTTTGGAAGCTACACGGGGAAGCTTTTGTATAGTGAAATGCCAGAACTTTTCTCAATTCGAAAAAAAATCAACAGCACAACCCCCTGCACAAAGGACAGCGCTGGTCGCGGAGAAGGTGGGCGGCGATGCACCTGGCATGGAAGCAGTGCCCGCAGTTTGCGCTCCTCCACCACCCCCTCCTGCCCCCTTCCCCGAGACAGATGCAGCAGCAGGCGTCAGGGCCTCCCCGCCCGCAGAACTCGCCGTTCATCATGCAGAGGAGCTGGAGCATGTCGTCTTCGAAAGTGAGAAACAAGCCTGCCGGGACCCGCCCCCTCTCCACCGAGCGCAGCGCCAGGCGAACGGCTCTCTTCACTCTCGCGAGGACGAAGCGGGGCCGGCGCTCCAGCCCGGTGTAGCATCGCGCCACGTAGATCACCAGCCGCCTGAACAGGTCTCGGCGCTGGAACCACTCCGCATTCAGCACACGGCTCACCAGCGGCTGGCGGAACAGCGAGCGCATGTCGCGCAGGACGGGCTGCATGTCGGGGGAGAAGGGCATAGTACGGGTGTTGGGGGTGGGGTGTGATATCTTTTATAGGGTGCAACCACATAACAGTGCTCTTGTGAATGATGATACTTGACTGTTTGGCACAAGTTAACGAAAAGCATGGTCGTATGCTGTGCAGGATATACTGCAGTGTTTGCTCACCAAATAGTAAAATATTTGAATTTGACCTATCAAGATGCAGATGAAAGTTCAAACAGGAATAATTCACTTTGAACATTTCCACCCCCCCCCCTCCTCCCCCAGTGCCAAGGAGGGGTTGTAATAAGACGGAACAACAGTTAAAAACAGAATTTAGATTGGTTTTAGTATTAAAATAAGATATGATGATTGGATGAATGTCAAAACGAACAGCATCACCGAATACAGACGAATTAAACAAACGACCCAGGAATGAGGAAGAAACCAATCCAGGAAGAAAATTAACGGATATGGATGTCAGAGAACCATATACATATACATTTAACCCAAAAGACGAAATATACTTTGCGGCTTCTTCAATCAATGTAGTGATGGAAATAAATGAAAGAAAATTAAACATTGACAAATCATGTAATATTTTTGAAAAATGGGCAGTAATTGGCAATGACGACCTTTGGTACTATGAGGGAGTTTTGAATCTTGTTGACTGTGAAATAGCATCAATGATTCCAGGTTATGAAGCCTGTGATACCCTTGAAATCATATCACAAAACAAATCCCTGCGTGCTCGTCTTTACAAAAGAAGTGAAGGTGTCTCTGGTCTTTATCTGGAATTTAAAACCAGTTTTGGGGAATATAATCAATTCAACAACCAAAATTTTCGTGATTTTATAACAGGGTTGAGTTTTGTACCAAAATCAGTGTTGAGCGAAACAAAAACATTACTTAGGGGAAATGATGGGAAAAACGACGAAATGCCATTTAAATTGGATTTCAATGATATACACTCAGCCACAGAAATCTCTTTGAACGAGCCTGACCATCTTACATGGAATGCAACGCTTTTTGAAAATGCAAGAGGTTTTTCCAGGGGATATTATGAATTACGGAATGGAAGTCTTATTGAACCGAAAAAAAATGAATATAAACTCTTAGTTGAATTTATAAAAGGAGATGAAACCCAAGGTCAATTCCTTATTGCAATCTACTTGTTGGTCAATCACGGAATTGTCAAGTTTCATGGAATCGGTGAAGAATACACATGGGGTTACAGTTCTTTTAATGGCGTAATAGATGATGTTTTAAGCAAGCTGATAAATTTATTTATTAAAAAGCACTACCAATCAAGAACAGGAAAACACTGGACAACAGGAAACTGGGCAGATGGATTTCAAGCTCATTATAGCCAAACATTATCAGACATTGAAAATATTACAAATAGAATTGTCAGACTGACATCAATGTATCCACAAATATTTTGAATATTATAGATTCGCTGAAACAATACACCAAACCGAACCAACAGTTTCTAGTCACTGTTCATTCACCTTTATCACATATGCCATTCCCCTCCTCCCCACCAATCAAATCCAGCCCATCCACCGCGTGCTGGTACAGGGAGTCGAGCTTGGACTGTTCTGCCGGATCATCGGAAACCATGACCACCGCCAGCGTCGCTGCGACCTCGAAGAGCGTGTTGATGCTTTGGACTATGCCTTTGAAATCGCCAATATCCGCTTTCGCCACACCCACCGCCAGCACGCCGCCCAGATGCTGCGCCACGTCGTCGAGCAGGGCCTTGGGAAAGTCTTGCGACCCTGGCTGCCCGAGCGCCCCCGCCCTCAGCCGGAAGCCGACCTCGCGAATACCGTCGACCATCGGGGGCGGGGGCTGGGGCGTCGGCGACCGCTTGCGCTTGCCATGGTCTTCACTCTCGGGGGTGCAGGGGTCGGAGAGCTGCTGGGGTGAGACGCTCATTGGACTAGGTGTTGGGACACTGGGATTAATTGGTGGAGTATGGTTTGAATTGAGTTGTTTTGTTTGGGTTGTTTAAAACTTTTTAAATTTCAAGGATGTGGAACACGGAAATTCTTCTCAATCCTCATGTCCTTTCCCTGCTACTTCGAAGACTACCAAACCCAACCATGAGGCCATGCCATGGCATG
>CAYQOJ010000002.1:39914-58874 GCA_964419105.1 uncultured Methylococcus sp. | reverse complement strand
GAAAGACTGGCTTTTAAATTTTTAAATAATTTTTTTTTAAAACTATTTTCTCCTCCGATATATTGTGCATAAGTAGCATTCGCACATTTCAACCTGTAAAATTCTAGCGAATTATTCATATCTAATGAAATATAATGGGGATGGATTTTCTAGAGAATATACACATGATGAATTGAGTGCAGCCATGGATGATTTTTTGATATACTTTAAGCATAAAGATTTAATTTTTCTTGCTTGCTTCACAGAGATCAACAACAGGCTAGAAAATATACATCTCCTTCTTTCTTCTACGCATTCCCCCAGCAAAAAATAACCACGACAACACCATATAAACACGGCCCCCAACACTCCCCAACATGCACCCTCCGCCGGACCTATCACTGGCCTCATCCTACGTCCCCGCGTGCTTCTGCCTGGGCAAGAGCCTGGTGTGCTTCATCCTGTTCCTCCTCTCGCCCGTGCGCGGGTGGATCGCGCTGGCGTCGCTGCTGTTTGCGGACCGTATTCTGTGGAACCATTACGGCAGCAGCGCCACCACCATCCTCGACGTGAACGCGGTGTGCGTCGCGCTCGTCGGCGGGCTCATGGTCATGCACGCGCGCGAGGACGGCGTCAAGTCAGCCATCATGCAGGTGGGGCTCATCGGGCTGTGGGCGCTGCTCTCGGCGTTGCAGATCCTGGGCACGACGAAGCTCCCCAGCGCGGCTGAGGTCATCGCGGCGGCGTGCTGCGTGTCGGTGCTGTCGTGCCTGTTCCAGGCCAAGGAGATCGGCGAGGTCATGGCGCTGCGGTCCTTCGCCTTCGTCATGGCCAACGTCGTGCTCCCGTACCTGGGCGTCCTGCTGCAGAACTCCGAGGTCAACACCTACGTCATAGTCTGCCGCACGCTGCCGATCCTCCTGGGCGGGCCCGAGGTCTCGTGCGCGTGGGTGGCGATCTACGTGCTGTGCATGGGCTACCAGGTCCGGAACAGCAATGGCTGTAGTGGTATCGTCAAAGGAAAACAGCAGCTGCGCTACTCCCCGGAGCCGCCGCAGATCGTCGTGCAGCAGCAGTGCAGCGCCAGCTCGTCGTCGGCCAGCGCGTCGGAGGAGGCCAGTCTGCTCAGGGAGGCGCTGGCACGGAAGCAGTGTGGTGGTGGTAATAATAATAGTAGGGATTGTTGAAACAGCTGGTACGGATGAGATTCTGTTTAATAAAAGCTGCACGGAAGCAGAAGTGTGGTTATAGCTAGTAGTAATGGGGGTAGGAATTATTGAAACAGCTGGCACACAAGAGATGCTGTTTAATAAAAGTTGCACTGAAGCAGAAGTGTGGTTATAGCTAGTAGTAATGGGGTTAGGAATTATTGAAACAGCTGACACACAAGAGATCCTGTTTAATGAACCCATACAGCCAACCTGAATCAAAGATACCCGCCCGCTGTCAGGCGATTCTGCGCGCTCAGAACGAACCCTTTTTCTTGATAACAACCGAAGCAGACACCGTCACCTCGAACGATCCCGCCACCAGCCGCATCACCGTGCTGCGGAAGAGGACGGCGCACTGGCGCGTGAGGCGGGAGCCTGCTGAGGCGGATAGGGAGCCAAACAAGCGTGTGACGACATTAGACTGAGGATTAATGCTGCCGAGAATGAAATTTTGAGAAATGGGACAGATAAACAAAAAGAAGAGATTAGAAAGAAACAAGAAAATAAACTAAAAATTGACCAGCTGATTAAAGGTACTGAATTTATTGAATCTAAAATGAGAAACGTCAAGGAAAATTTCTCATATCATTTGCAACTTGTTAAGGCAGAACTTGAAAAAAAAACAGTGAGACTTCAAGCAACACTGCTAAACCTTCATCAGAAGGCGTGGCAATGGCAACAGGAACAACCCAAGAACTCAGAACACAATACATTCCTGAAAATGTAACTCACTCCAATATTCAAGAATCTGGTTTTGAATATCCGTTGATGCGCTTGAATGCACTTCTGGACAATTTAGAATCAAGGATTGATAAATAAAATAAATTTAAAACAGGTAATCTCTAACATTAAAAAATAATAATAAAAAATCCTGTTCCACATCCGCATCCACCCTACCCCAATGCCTGTCCGCCTGGAACGCCTAGTCGAACTGATCCACGACGCGCAGCGGTGGAACGACCACGGGCGCGACTTCATGCCGGAGCTGGGGTGCTCGCGGTGCGGGAAGGGGTGCATGCCGCTGTGCGGGCTGGGGCTGAACCGCAAGGTGACGCCGCTGGAGTACAAGGACGTGGTGCTCAAGTCGCGCAAGATGATGATCGAGACCGGGAAGCGGATGAGCCCCGCGACGGTGCAGATCGTGACGGGGTCGGCGATCGTCATCATGTACGAGAAGGCGCTGGACTGCATCGACGAGGTGGCGACCTCCCCGGACCAGCCGCCGCGGTACGTGTTCACGGCGCCGATCCCGACGATGTGCGGGCTGCTGTGCAAGGACTGCCTGGTGTGCCAGATCTGCGGCAGCTCGACGGACGAGAAGCTCCGGTGCGACGGCGGGATCGCGCGGGTGTGCCTCAACTGCACGGACCACTGCGCCGAGTGCGGGCAGGGCAAGATCAGGCACCACTCGTGCTGCGCGGTGGTGAGGAGGTGAGCCGTTGTGGGCTATGCGGGTTTTCTGGTTAATAAAGCGCCCCCTTGCTGCATCAGACAGAATGGTGTACACTGGCCTTGCGTGCCTGGTCCTCTTCGACGCGCGCGGGGGGGAGTTTATTCCGACTGCTCCTGTTTACATCACCGCCACCGCATTCCTCGCCGTCTTTCTCCTCTCCATGGCGTACCTTCCGCACATTTTCCACCGCCCGGCCCTCGTGGACGCGTTCTGCGCCGACGTGCTGAGCATAGCAGTGCATGTAGCGTGCGTGAGCGTGCTGTCGTCGGACCCCCTGCTCCGCCACGCGTGCGCGCTGCATTCGGCGTGCTTCTGCATTCAGAATCGCTTTCTGGGTACTTCTACCAAGACCGCCACTGTCCAACCAGCCATCCTCGTCCACACCATCCTGGTTCTCCTTTTGCTCGCAGCTTACGTGCACGGCCCGCGCATCACGGAGATCCGGCAGTTTGTGATCGGCGCCGTGTGCCCGCACGTCCTGGAGCTGCTGGGGGCCAAGGTCCTGGCCAGCGTGCACGGGGTTTTGGTGACTTTTTGGCTCGAAAAGGGTACATAAGCTGTTGCAGCGCCTGTTCTATTGAATGACACGAAGGGGTGTGAGCGCAACACCAACAACCAACACATCATCCTCCGCCCTGACGATAGTCAACGCAATGAGCCAATGCGAGAAGAAGTACTTCGCCGGCGACCCCGCCACGATGTTCCACGAGCTGCGCCGGTTCCTGTTCTCCCAGGGCGTGGAGTCGAAGCTGTACTCGGCCTCGAAGCTCCCGTCCAACCGCGACCCGTCGGCCCAGACTGGCAGCGCCGTCATCGGGGTGTTCAACGTGGACAACGCGTTCTTCTCCGAGTTTCGCTCCATGGTGGCGGTCGAGGCGGCGGAGAAGCGCACGGTGATCAACACGCTCATCTTCATCCTGCGCGTCTTTATCCACAGCGAGGGCGACGGCAACCACGGCACGGTGCAGATAATGCTCAACCACCTGCACGATGCCATCTTCGACCTGGAGGAGATGTACAGCGCGCTGCTTGGCTTCCTAAGCGAGAACAACTGGGAGCAGCACCAGCCCAGTTGCGAGTCCAGGCGACTGTCGCTTACGTCCAACATGGTCTTTCAGCGCGACTTTGCCGGGGTGCACGAGTTCACTTCCATGTATTATAAGCTGAAGCCCATCCTAGAGTTTCATCAGATGGTGGGCAGCCATCTTCCGATTGAAGCCCCTTTCTAGGGATATTGCTGAGTTGGATTTTCATACAAAAGGATAGTTAACCTGTTTGGACAGAAAGATGCTGCTGTCTTGTTGGGGGGGGCGGATTTTCTTTTATTCAACGACAGTCCTATTTTTTCTCTTGACCAGTAATAGTACTACTACCACCACTACTACTCATTCTCCTCCTTTAGTAGTATCATCACCCTGGTGCCCCCCGTCGCAGCGCTATGATGTGCATCAGTTTCCTCCTCGGTGTCTGGAGTGCCCCGGGGGTAAGATCTCCGTCAACCCCATGCGACTGTCCAGCATTGGCACCAGGCTACGGTCGCGGCAGCACGCGGTGAAGTTTAGCCCCGGCCTGCCGCACAACCAGACCTGCGGCTGCTGGCGGGCGGGGAATCAGTCGGTGATGATCGACGTGAGTCTCAACGCTTCGCGGGTGGTGTCTGGGCTCGCCTTCCATACTACTACTACTACAGCAAACCGCAATCGGTGGCTGAGGCGCTTCTCCGTGGCTGCGGGGGATCCTCCTCCTAATAATAATAACAGCAGCAGCTCTCCTCTTCTTCTGGATTGGGGGACGTACACGCAGAGCAATGCTTCGGCAGCCGCTGCCGTCTTTTTCAGATACCCCATCCGAGCCTCGCTCTTCAGGATCACCGTCCTGGAGTATGTCAACCACATGATCAATGCGTCCGACGGGTTCCCCCTCCGCATCAACGCGCTCGTGAGCGATTCTGAGCCCTTCGGCTGCGATTGCGCTGCTCTGGCGACCGGGGAGTGCTGCCCTCTGGCGAACATGGAGGTGAAGAACAATACCTGCGTGATGTGCATGGATCCAACCGACATCCATACCGTGGTGGTTGATGGATGCGGCCGATGCAAGCCAGGAACGCGGCAGCTGGGATCCACGCTGCGGTGTGTGCCAGTGGTGGTTCCTGCAGCGACGAACACTCTGGAGGTATCAGCAGTCAGGGGTGATGATGAAGAAGAAGGATGGTGGAGGTTTCAAGTGAATTTCTCGTCTTCAGCACTGGCGATTGTGTATATGATGATGGGCGGCGGGGATCATGACGGCCTTTGCGATGCACCGTTTATCACTGATTCGAACGAGTGTTTTTTTTCTCTGCTGCAAAGGAAGGATTTCGTTCCGTTGGTGTGGGATTTGAACATCAGTGATTATTTCCATAAAGAAGATGAAGATGGCAGCCGCAATAGCACCAGAACACCAGCAATAGCACAGATAACAAGGCAAATCAATCCACAATATATTCAATTCGACCGTGGAAGAGGAGTGCTGGAGCTGGCCATTATGACGAATGAGAGCTTGATCCAGGCTACTACTACTACTACTGGGTGCGGCGAGGCCGGCGCTGGGAATAGATGCACGGGCGTTATTTTTATTGGGGCGCTCTTCATCAGTCCTAGTAACAAACACTTTCTCGTGGACATGATCATGCAGCGTCGGCTAATATTTCAACTGGACCAGCAGCCGCCGTCCCTTCGTTCTCTGGTCTGCAGTTTCCCTGCTCGGCAACCGATCCCTCCCGCTGCGACAATAGAGATCCACCACCTTGTCGACACCAACCAGTACAGGCTTGTTTTTGCATCGTTTGGACACACTTTCTCCAACGGATCCACCGTCCAATGGGACGACACTCCCGACAGGGTGGCTGTGGGAACTGACGGTATACTGGAGCGTCAGCCGCCTGCCGAATGGTTTTCTATGAGGGTCTTCACTACAGTGGACCACCACCAGCAGCAGTTTCTGGTCCGCGGGCCCGTGCCCATTGTGAGGAAAAACGCGCTGCTGAGCCTGCAGTTTGCCAGGGCGTCCACGTGGATTAAGATAGCCTACGGCCTTGGGTTGAAACCGACCCGGGAGCCCAGCGGCGACAGCGAGCAGCTAACCACCATCAGCGCCGTATCGAAGCAGCCCATCCGTCTGACGCGGTTGGTGTCTTTCGTACGGGGCATCGCGACTGTGTACACCAGCCCCAAGGGTTTCATATCGGATCCCCGCCGTGCGCTGGACCTCGTGGTCGCGTGCAACGGTATGATGTCCGTCGAGAGCATGGTGGCGTGGCTGGAGTCCGGACTGGAATTGATGGACACACAGCTGAGATCGTTTGTGGAGCGCTCGTGTGGGTGGGTGCGCAGGGGCGAGGTGTCGAAGCTCTATTGGCTGATTCCGGCGCTGCCCGTCAGCACGGGGAGACGGGAGCGGGTGGATGATGTGCGGGTGGAGGTTGATTTTGTTTGAATCTATAGCCATGGCAGCAGAATTCACTGCAGTAGTAGTATACTGATCATAAAAAATAACAGCGAATAAAAAATCCATCACTCCTTGTCCATTGTCAATGGCATGCTCTCATAGCAAAACAGATCATTGTCGTTGAATGTGTATGGTGAACTCATGGCCAGCGAGATCTCTGCGTCGATGAGTTCTTCGGGAGTCGGCGAATTGGAGAAGTGCTTCAGTCGTGGCCCAATGGAGTTGAGCATTTTGCACGCGTAGGAGTAGCAGATTTCTTGATTGAAGACAAGCAGTTTATCAGTGATACTGAAATTGATGATGAACAGCTTGCGCGCGTGTTCAATTGTTTCCTGGTTGGAGAAGAAGAAAGGAATCGTTATTTTTGCCGATCATATTTAGTCGTGCATACCACAACAGGAGGGAGACTGTGTTTGTGTGTGTGTCAGGGGAGAAAAAAAAATCACAAAGAAACGAATCATCATCACCTCTGTGGCGTCAATGCAGTTCCTCAGCCTGTCCATCTCCAACGAAATGGTCCTGATCTGCTCGTAGTCTCCAGGGTATATTTCCGTTTCCTGTGAGAAGATCAGGTGCAGCGCGTCTGCGACAGTGTCGCTGGAGGCAATGATGGAGTTCACGGTTTCAAGGGTTTTGAGTTTGTTCTCGCAATCCTTCCTGAATGCGTAAGCAATGCGCTGGAATGCGTCCATTGGGATCGTAGAGAAAAAGATGCTTGCAAGATTTTTTCTGTTTTGTGTTTTATTAATTAAACTGTTCCAGATCATTATTACTTTTTTTAATAAATAATTTAAACAATTAAAACCTCTGCAGCAGCGCACGTGGCTGTCTACGTGGCAGCAACAACAAGTGAGGATGCCCCATCCAGCCCCGGTGAATATCCCCCCGCAACTGCGCAGCATCATACAGGCCGAAGGCGGAGCGCGGGATCTGGAGACATGCATGAACAACATAGAGACCGCGAAGAAGAACGAGCTCAAAGCATACCTGAGCCTGTGCGACCTCCGGCTGCAGGCCATTCCCTGAACAACAACGAACTCATCGTCGGGTTTGACATAGAGACCACTGGCATAGGGGAGCACGACATTGTCACCGTCGCATGCGCATGGAGTCCGTGCGGCGTCCAGGTTTCGTGCTTTTACGGCGAGGACTTCGCTCCGCTGCTGGATGTGCTCGACAGGGCGAAGTACATTTACACGTTCAACGGCATCGAGTTCGACCTTCCCCGGCTTGCGAAGCAGTGCGGCAGAACGAACATGGCGTCGTGGCTGAAGAAGACGGTCGACCCGCACTTTTTTATGAAGGGGGTCCTGGGCATCGGCGCCTGCACGAAGCTGGACAACCTGCTCATCGCCAACGGATTCGAGTGCAAGTCGGGCAGTGGGTTGGCAGCCATACAGTTTTGGAAGGAAGGCAACCTCCCCGCCCTCAAGGCCTACTGTATGGACGACGCGCGGTTGACGTACGAGCTGTGCGCGGTCCCGTCCATCCTGTGGGGCAATAAGTGGCGCGTGCAGCTGCGCGAGGCTAAGGCTGTTTCGTTCATTTGATGCAGATTTATTCTCTGCCGAATGCGTATATAAATCAAAGTGTTGTTGTGATGCATACCACCAAATGAGTTTGATGTCTGGGACCGTGCAGTCTGAAATCAGATATCTTTTACGCGTGCCCGGTGGAATGCTGGAATATGAAACCACTTCTTCGGTTGATGCGGTGGTCGCCCATGATTCACACTCTTCTCTTCGACAGGCTCTTGCCAGGCCGGGGAAGAACATAGTGTTCATTCACTTTGGGGATACCCGTATCGAAGACGACGACTCGTATACGTGCATTACTCACTGCCCGAAAAAGGCAAAACGGCTGCTTGTTCTGTACAGGGACACTGACATTTCGCCTCTGCTGTACAACGGATTCCAGGGATGACGCGAGCACGCGGCGGGCGGTTCCAGATCAACAAATCGTTGAGCAGCGCGTTGTCGGACGTTATAGTGAGATACATCGAGTCGGTAAACAGGCGTTCGACGCGCGCCCTGTAGCCGCCGTGTGGGTAGTCCTTGACGAACATGGGCCACTCGATGTTGCGCATGTGGTCGCTAAGGGAGCAGAAGCTCCACACGGTGCCGTTCTTGAACTCCACTGAGTGGGGTGTGATATCGTCTAGATGACAGTGAATGGTCAGCCCCCATGGGCACTCTGTATGCGTTGTCTGATACAGTGACACACCACTGACTTTTTTGAGCACTTCGCCTGCCCAGTAGTTGCTGCGTGCTTCATAGACGTGCACGTCGGCGAATGTGAACTGCATGTGAATGATTGTGCGTTGCTGCCGCGTGTATTTTTCTTCTTCTCGTTGCCGTCTTTTTCTCGCTATAGTCCTACAGTCTTTCTTTTTGACACTGCTGTTATTTATAATATTTTTATGATTTTTTTACGGTGATCTTGCTACAAATACTTTCCCGCGTGGTAGTTACTACTACTACTACCACCCCCCATCATACTAGTGGGCAAATCTGTCACCGCCGCACGGGACGATGCCATCAGCAGACGCATGACCTGCACCAGCAGCGTGGGCGCGAGCAGGGAGAAGAACCCCACGGACAGCATGACGGGCCAGCCGCCGCGGGAGATAGCCATGAGATTCTCGGTGCACGAAAACCGACCGCAGAGGTGTGCCGTCTCGCTGACCGCATTCAGGGCAATGAGGAACGGGCTCCGCTCGAAATTGATCTGCACCGATTGGCACAGGTCGGAGTGCTGCTTCAGGTTGGAGTAGAACTGGGGATCCGCGCACTGCGCCCGTATCCAGGCCTCGTCCCTGATCACGCGCAGCGCGGAGGTGTAGGCCTCGTAGAAGACAAAGACTCTGCCCACAGAGAAGGACACGATCCAGAAGGTCGTCATGCATATGATCATCAGCCTCAGCATGGACGCGAGCATCATGGCGGGCGTGGACATTCGTAGCTTTCATCCGTGGGTGGGATTTAAGTACGGAATGCGCGTTTGGCAGCAATGCATCTTCCTCCGCGTGACTGCTTCGATCACCACGCGCTCTACTGGCTCAGCGTCTCGTCAGGGGTGCGTATCAACCAGCAAGGCTTCACTTTCTATGACAGCCCTGTGAAACACACTAGCACGGCCTACGACTGTCCCCGGACGCTTGGGGCGCTCTGCTCTCATGGGGAGAGTTACACCTTCTTCCGCTGCACGGACACCCCGTTCACCATCACGCGCGACGCCCCGCCCCCGTTTCGCAGGCTGTGGGAGATGGAGGGGTGCCGGGGCAGGATCCCGACGCTGGACCAGTTCGACGTCACCATGTGCGACCTCAGGGACGGGACAGCGCTCATCTGGGCCGACAATCGCATCTCCGTGCAGTACAGCATGGACGTGCCGTATTGGCCGACGCTCCTGATCTGCCTCGTCGTCGTGTGGCTGGTCATCAACATGGGCGAGAGCATCGCATCCATCCTGCGCGTCCAGCAGGGGGGTGACACCAGTTACTACTACGGGAAGATAACTTCGGGGCTCTGCGTCATCCTCGTGGTCACAGTGCTGATCTACACCCCTATAGACGAGCTGTGGGTCACCGATCGCGAGCGCTGGATTTTCATCTTTACCGTGGGCTACATCCTTGCCTACAGCGCGTTCCACATTGTCAATCCCCACACCATCAACGTCATCGTGGGCTGCTTGGTACTGGTGACCGCGCGCTTCTACCAGCACAACGACACCCCGTATGCGGCCGGGTTCCTCTTCTGCATCGCGACGCGTTTCGTGCAGAAGGCGTACGTCACGCCGGGCAGCTTCTCTGGCGAGGACGATATATACCAGTACACGCGGCTCGGGTTCATGGTGTTGGATGTGGTTTTCTTCGCCCTCATCTATTCGGAGTCACTCCAGAACGCATTTCCGGACGCCATGCACGGTCAGCTGTGTCTGGTGGGTATACTCTTTGCTGCATGGGCGGTGGGCAAGCTGCTGGGGGGGTATATTCTGGAAAGGAAAGTTGTGGAGTAGATCATTAAGGAGTGGTTACCAGCTTCCCATGTTGTTAATATGGTGTGGAAATGGCGTGAATGTAAAGTGCATCCACCAATGAATTAATTTTTTTGAGTACTGAAAGAAGTCTTCCACTTGTAGGTGCTTGAATGCTTACATTCATTCTTAGAGTTTGAAAAATATCTTGACTAAATTCAGTCCTTTTTGATTGGGAAATCATACTATACACCCTTGCAAGTCTGTTCTGTAATTCGTCATTTGACATCAAACTCTGATATACACTAATGATTTTTCTATATCCTGGCGTGCTTGTAAAAACCAGTGTATTGTTTATGATTGTTTTTAATAGTATGGCTAAATAGTTGCTATCTTTAGTTTTTGCTGATGCTGTTAATTGTTTTACTTTTTCAGTGAATTCCCTGACCTTATCAGGTGACATTTTTGATATGCAGGTCTTTGTAAATTCATCTATGTCCTTTAGTATCTCCAGACTACAGCATATAATACAAAGAGCATCAAACACCACTGGTTCAGACAAATCTGAATCCTTGTACATGACATAGGTTTCAATACAGTGTTTTTCCAAGTTTTGCAGTACGTCTTCGTTATATGCATTCAAGGTTATTTGTTTGTGAATGTCACGCATTTTACATTTTAATATATGCGTGAATTCGTCTGGTGATGACCGTGATGTTATTTCAAGAATGTATTCTTGTTTGAATGTTTTTTCGAAATCAGTTTTGATACGCAATTTTTTTTTTTGTAGATTTGGTATTTCGTTTCCTAAAGATACCTCAAGATTTTTTTCATTGCACTTGATTGCTTGATCTATTTCATATATTATTTTGTTCATGATAACGTAATTTCCAATTTGACTTGGATCCATTGTTTCCAGGGGACCGAGTATAAAAATATTTTGGTCTTCTGGTATATCTAGTTCTCCACGTAGAATTTTTTTAACACGCTCGGTTACGGCCCTTTCATATTGTTTCATTAAAATTGGGAAATAACATCGCACAAATTCGTCAAATAGATTTCTACCACGGTAATCTTGTATGCCATCATATAAATCTTGAAACGCATTTTCCAATTTCTCTGTTGTCCATCCAAGTTGGCGAATTTTATTTATCAATTCAGGGTCCTCTTGTATAGACCTTGGGTCTGGATCTTCAGGGTCGTTGTAAATGAATGGAAAATCCTCATTAGTAAAGGACTCCAAGATTTCACGCTTTAGATCCAAGGGGAATTTTTCAGTTTCTTCATGACCAGTCGCCTGTCTTTTTCCTAAGGGTCTCATACTTTCAGGTGTTCTATTTGTGTTATCGGCTGTCCTTTTCATAATAACTATCCAAGGTCCATACTTAAATAATGCTTTATTCCCAGAATTTCACGCATCCACCCACCCCGCCATCCTCTGCCACATCGCCACGGTCCGAACACACGACGCGGGCGTGCCGTTGGACAGCAGGCTCACGCGCCCACACTTTGGGCACACGGCGGTTACGCAGGGGATAATGCGCGTCTCTATGGACTCGATCACCTTGCTCATTTCCCCTCCTCCTACAAGCACCGACGCGTACGATGAGGGCTCGTCGGGGGCGATTCCAGTGCAGTGTCTGCAGCAGGTGGTGGTCATTCGGCAAAATTTGGCGATGAAGCAGTTGCGGTGAGGATGGCGTCAGCAGAAGGGACTGCCACGTCAGTGGTGCGTGCTGCTGCTGCTGCTTTCGTGGTAAGGTATGGATGATACTGGCGGATGAGAATGATGATGTAATTTTTTTCCTTTTAACCTACAGTATCAGCTCCGAGAACAAGCTTGGAAGCTTTTGAGATCTCCAGAGCGTCCAGTTTGAAACTGTTGGTTGTATCATGCATCAAAATACCTTCTTTCTGATGTGGAGTTTCTCTTTGTCTATGTGGAACATGATGAGAGAGATAAAAAATATAAATTGCTACGATCATAATAATAAAATGATAACAATAAAACTGTTATGCCTGTTTTGCGCCACTGTCCACAGAGCAAATCAGTGCTACGATGAGTATTATTCGGATTAACTGGAACTCCGGGACCTTTTTGGACGACAACGAACCTAGCCAAAACATAAATCTCCAGATTGGGTAGAATCTCTGTGACTGAGATGAAAAATATACAGCATGTGGTTTGTTCTGGTTTGAAATCATGACTTTCCTTGCTCTTTATCTTTGGATAATAAGCTTGAAAAGGACTGTAAAAAATATCCCACGTCCCTGTGAGAAATCACGGATTTATGCAATGAACGGGGTAAAGAATTTAGTTTCCCCCAGCACTCGTATATAAGCCATCTTCGCATCCTGTATGCTCAGAGCACGATGTCTTCTTTCCCCGAGTCTCGCAATTTAAACGTGGACGCGCCCTCGTTTGTGCCGCTGAACGCGGACGCAGCGCCATTTGTGCCTCTGAATGCGGAGGCCGAGCCCTTTGTTCCTTTTATTGGAGGAGGAGGAGGTGAAGGGCAGTATGCGTTTATCGTTCGAGTTGTCCAGGTCAACAGGGATTGCGCGTGCGGCATGTGCACCTTTTATCCACGCACCCCTGGTGTGCCAGTGGCAGTGATTAAGGCCAAGGAAGGTGAGGATGCCTGTATTGTCTGTTTTGACAATGTTCCGAACTGCAAATTCGTCGATTGCGACCACGATGGCTTCCTCTGCTCTATCTGTGCAGACAAGCTTCTGAGCCGGCGTGGTGCTAGATGCCCGCTATGCAGAGGAAATATCACCAAATTCACTTTGGTCAGCCGGCCCAGGTCCAAGGGTTTAACCTTGCATTAGTATTGATACTCCCATCCCTGGATAGCGGGTGCAGTAGTAGTAGTGGTGGTGAAATTGGATGATCCTACCAGTGAAAATAATAAAACATGACTCTAATAATTCGTTCATGATCCATCAAACACGCGAATGATTTTGATGAATGAGCATGAAAAAAAAATGACAAACATGTCCCTCTCGGGCAGCCTTTTTGCTTACTCGCCTGTTATCAAGTCCCGCCTTCTATACTCACACGCCATCCGATTTTTTGAAAGCGTGTTTTATTATTTTAATTTTTGATAAACTTAACTCATTTCGCTAATGCATTGGATAATGCCTGAATCAAGTCCCGATAACGGGCTCTTCTCACCCAGACGCGAGTGCAGAGACATAGCTACTGCCGCCATCCTGGACTGACGAATCCAACCCCTGACAAAGCGCTGTATTTTGCGAACCTTGTCAGTGGAATCTATCATTCGGTATGTTCCGCGAGTGTCATGCCAATAGGTGAGGTCCCACGGGTAGTCCTTGAAGGACGTGGCTCTGAAAATTACCCACAGTTCTTCCGGTTGTTGTACGTACCAAATTTGTCGTATGTGGTTCATCTGTCCCTTCTCGAACCGTCCGCGGTGAAAGTGCATGCCATACATTGAATCGTTGCAGCTTCTGGCCATGGTGAAGAACGCGCGTCCGTCAGGCTTGCTCACCATGATTGAGTGCATGCTGTGATATACCATGTATTCCCAACCATTGACGTTATCGATTGGTTCCAACTTTTGCGTAAAGACAGTGGACATCCTAGTTCAATGTACAAGGAGTGACAGGCTAGAATCCCTTTATTTATATACTTACAAAGGCCGTGTGGAATACATTTAGTTTGCTAACTAGACAAACAGCTAACTTTGTTGACAATTCAACAGAGGCAGGCATTCTGCTTGGAGTTTGCTAACCAGCTTCAGATTGCTGGCCAGCTGTTGCCAGACTTGTGAAGACCTGGCATCATGTTTATTGTGGTTAAACAGTAATTTTATTTTAAAAAATCTCCATGCACAAATAATGCTCATGGTCGAGCATGTGCAGGAGTTGGACCAGATTCTGTCTGAGCGCAAACAGCTTTGCTGTATTATTGGATTCCGCATCAAACAGCATTTTTTTTACTATGCTCTCATAGCGTCTAATAATCGGTGCCTCTCCACTCCGCTCCTCGGTTGTCATTCGAAGAAATTCAGCCGTTCTGCTTAAATACACGCCCAAACACGTCAGCGCCATGGAGCTCGTACTCGCCCCCTCGCTGGCCCACGCATGCATCCTCGCTACATGCACCGACCCCTGCCTGCATCCCGGCGAGCATCACAGAGACCGCGTGCAATTTAGGGTGGAAGAGGGGGAGGGCAAAGGAGGAGGAGCCAAATCATCCCCTGCCTTCTCCTCCTCCTCTGCCTTTGGCACCTGGCTTGCGCTGGGCAGCGAGTTCATCACCATCAGCAAGTACAGGGGCAACACGCTTGTCTTTGTCCCCTCCCACGACACCTTCTTCTTTGCGTCGCCCTCGGCTCTTCTGTCACAGGAGTGCCCCGACAACACGGTACTCGTGGGCCAGTTCATCATCGACAGGGACGAAACGCCGCGTGTGCTGGTGTTCGACGTGGCAAAGCTGCAGGGGGTCTCCTTCAGCGACATGCCCCCGCGCGAGCGGTATGCGTGCCTCCAGCGGCTCTCGGGGTGTCTGGGCCCCATTTGCACGCTGCAGTGGGTAGGCGAGTGCAAGGTCCTTGCATCGGAGCTGCAGTCCGGTCGGTTCAAGGTGCCGCACGCCGTCAAGGGGGTCATGGCCCTGACGCTGACGCCTGGTAGGATCGCGATTATTTCTTACTGCTAGGAAGAGAGAATTGTTGGAATGTTGCCGTGGTAGTTGTTAGCCATGAACAGTTTTCCGTCATCAATGACATATTGCATGACTGCCGATAATTGAATCAATCTGTCTTTTCCTCTGGGACCTAGGACCATTAAAAAATCGTCGTCGTTTGTTAGTGCTAGGAACTCAGCCCTGACGTTTTCGTACACGGTTAGGAAAATAGGAATCAGGTTTTCCCCGTTGTCTTTTTCTGCAAAGGCTCGCATAGCGTCCACGTCAGCACCTTGCATCCCATTGGAAATGCATTTGCACATGCGTCCGGCGTCAGAGTCAGCGTAGGCGGCTGCCAGTGCGTGGATGGCCTTTCTCATCTCGCAAAAAACTTCGACGGTTTTCCTGCCAGCGGCGTGTGCTTCCGTTTCCTTTTTAATCTCTGCAGAACTATTTTCAATCAGCTTGTGCAGCATGTGTGTTGTCATTCTGACAGAAAGCTCTGGGATCTCGTCTTCTAACTGCCTGAAAATATCAGTTATCACTGAAATTATATCTTGATTCATATTTTCATTCACCATGGGGTGAAAAGGGGGACAGGTACTGGCTTTAATACACAGCAAATGCGTTTAGGACAGCAGCAGGGCTGCAGCAGACGGCCTGGGATTTATGGCCCCTGTTCTTTCTGCTGCTGTACCGGCGGCAACAACTCCAACAGGGGATCAAGCGTGACAAACTTGATAAAGTCAACCGCATGGATACCATCGATCCCCGCGAGCACAGACAGGAAGGAGGCAGTCTGCGCCTGGGCATTGAGCGCGTCCGTGTGCGCCAGCCAGCGCTCGGTCAGCGAGGAGACACCCTCGTCCTCCACCGTCCAGCCGGCCTGCTTGATCAGATCGAAGGAGTACCCCGTCGCCCACGGCACGTTGATCACGCCCATTTTCACCCCTTTGAACGAGATATTGGGCAGCATGACAATGAACTCGTCGAGCTGGTAGTCCTTCACAATGCCAATCTCCTTCCAGTTGCTCACGGACAGGCTGCAGTTGCACTTGTTCCTGGCGTGCGTCTGGAAAGAGGAGAGGAGCGTTCCCGCGACGCAGCGGTTGTAGTTGATGTCCTTGGAATCCAGCAGCTGCCTCAGCGCTTTTCCAGTGCATGGTTTGGGTGAAATGAAGATGTACTGATACGACACCTTGTCGTCGCGCGGCGCCATTTTTGCTGACATGATCAGCAGCGAGATCGGTTCGTTGGCGTGGTTTGACGCCCCCTTGAGCGTGCTGTTCAGCTCCATCAGCCCCTGAAAGCAGACAAGCGGCGCATTGGTGTACATGGGCGTGGCGCACGAGATCGCAGTCGGATCGCGGATATCCGCGTGATTCGTTGTGAGATAACACATGTAGAGCTTGCACGGCCCCGCGACAAGCGTGCTCAGCTGGCTGGCGATAATAAGGCGCGGGTGGTTGCGCTTCAGCAGGTCAAACCAGGTCTTCATCATGCCCTTGCTCAGCATCTGAACGCGCACAAAAGTACGGTTTATCGAGACGAACGGCATAGTTACGGCAGAGCTCAGTGCCTCGGGTGTGAAGGCAGCGTCCCAATCGGACTTCCACTGGTCGAAGGTGGCCATATGATAGAGTGTTGCAGCGGTTACAGTCGGTCCGTTATTAAACGGTTACATTTATCTGTAGAAGTTTGGTTGTTTCTCATCATCATAATCATGCGGATACATCAGACAGACAGAAAGCAGGCAGTGTGGATTTGGAGATTTTCATGCAATTTTACTTTTCAGAAAGAAGTAGAGACGCATCAGCACTCCACACTTTCAGTTGTTATTGTTGTGCGCTTTGGTCGCTTGAAGAACATGCTCTGCAAGAAATTTTGTCTCCTTGAAGCCTGGTGTGAAGAACGGCTCGAATGTGGCGTCCTTAATCAGAGCATGGTTTTTGTCCCCAATCGCCTCTTCAAACTCCCGTTTCAGCTCCATCTCGATCTTTATGGCTTCCTTTACTGCTCTGAGCACCCTCTTCATCTCAGTCTCCATTCTATCAGCATATTTTTTGCGAATGTTCTCCAGCATCCTCTTCTGAGCGATCAGCCGCAGCGTGGAGGCTGGGATGGTTCTGGGTGAGTGGTTCATCGTTTGTTGAACTTTTAGTGGGGCAGCAGTGGTATTTATGGGAAGGAATCAGTTTTAGAGTTTTAAATAACAATATTCAAAATTGTTTGTGTTTGTGGAATAAAATGTAGAAATAAAAACTCTTTTAATTTCCGATTTCCACACAACACCATGCCAAAGAAACAGTCACCACACCCGTCGTCCAGGACCAAAAAGATGACAAAGCCTTGCAAAACCAACACCGCCACTGCTATGACATCCATGGCTCCCTCGGGATTCGTCACCAACTTCCTCGCAATCATGCTCCATTTCCCGTCAAAATGTGGACAGTTGCTGTCGCATGAAGACGAGGCGTACGTCTGCGATTTCTTCGTGCGCGTGGCCCGGTTTGCAAGCAAGACCACCGCAACAGCACTCTTCTCGTTCACGCCCCTGCATCCCATCACTGCATTTATGATTGCGAACTACCCTGAGGAGACCCTGCGCTGCAGCTGCAACCCTTTCCGGCCGAGCATTCTGCACAGATCGCTGCGCTTCGTTGGCGCGTGTTTCCAAGTGGTGGTGGAGTGCCGCAGGGACGAGGACGACAGCGCTGACGATTTTCTCCCGCCGTCGACTGCTCAGAATTTTTTCGCCAGTTTGGTGGACTACATCGAAGTCCTCAGGATGTACAGCATCTTTTTCAAGAATAGGCCGCCGTGTCAATGCCAAGTGAAAGTGACCTGCAGTTATCCTTATTATAATGCTCAGTCACCCCCCCTGCCCTGAGGTCGACGCGATTACCCGGTAGATCGTTTTTATGGAGTTTGGTGGGTTGCCTGAGCGAGTCGAACCCTTCCAACCTGGAGGTTTCAGGAATAAATTGCCATGAGATCTGGCGGGCTCTTGAAACCCCATTTATTTCGACCTTGTGCACGTTGAAACAAAAGATACTGTTCTGTGAATCCTTGTATTTTTCCTTGTAATTGTTGGATTCGTATTGCCCCAGAATATACGCTGTCCACGATCGGAGTAGGGGCTTCCAGCCATCCAATTCAAACATGTTGCGCTCACAGTAGAAACACGTATCCAGTAAATTGCTTCTGTTGTATGAATCTTTGGTCAGAATGACACACAGACACATGTAGATGAGCAATTTTGGGTGTGTTTTGAGCCTGTCTTGATCAATGTAAAAAACAGTGTCCTCCACCATATCCCTGATTCGATTACCATCTGGCAGGTAAGGAGCCTTCAATTTTCGGATTCTTTGGCAGGTTTTGGCCTCATGCCAGCAGAATTGCAGATCAGCGCCTGGCTTGCACCAGATAACAGGCAATGTGCGATGCCCGCTTCTCCAGTCGCTGTCAAACATATTGACATTGCGCGCGCAAATGTAGCGTATTCTATCATCGCAGATGAGGAAAACAACACCTGCGTTTTCGCATCGTGTGCCTTCGATGGATCCAAACATGTCGTTCCAGGTTCTGGCTTGCCATTTCGATCCAGAAAATCCAAACTGTGTATCCTCGTTTTCAGAATCACTTCCGTCGTCCTGAAGGCTGTTATTCAGCGATGGCATTTTGATTATGATAATGAAATCGTCATCCCTGATCCATAGCAGAACAGGCTTACATTCAGGTGATTTGGACAGGACCTGGCAATCATTCCAAACTTCATTTACCCATGTTACAGCATCCGTAGTGGAAGTTATAAAATCCGTTAGCGTACCAACCAATCGTCGGAAGTTCTTCTCGATGAACAGGTTCAGGCATCTGATATCAAAGCTTTCCATCTCCTTGCTGACGAAAACACACTTATTATGATGATCACCATGATCCCTCCTCAACGCTCGTCTGAATTTGAAGTCGCTCTTCGCGACGATCAGCTCTCGGCTAATTTCGGAGAACTGCAGCGCCGTGGTCTCAGTGCGCAGCATTCCCTTGATGGTCTGCAGCTGTTCAAAGAGGCTCTGTGTCGGGGTTGTGAGATACTTGACTGAGGTCATGTAGGTGAGTTCCACTTTCTCGATGCTGACCTCTTTCCCTCGCGATCTAGAGTTCGTGCAGAAAATCAGGGAGAACTCCGTGTCGAACGACTTGGG
>CAYQOJ010000002.1:0-39814 GCA_964419105.1 uncultured Methylococcus sp. | reverse complement strand
CAGGGTAATTCCTCAGCACCATGGATCTGATTACTGTTTCCTTGTCATGGGGCATATTTTCTGTTTTTTTTATTTGGTTTTATATACTCATTCTAAAACCATATTTGAATTATCGAAGTGTTTTAGTGAATATTCATTTGCTTTCTGTTCTGCATTTTTTATGGTCGTGCTCTGTTTTTTTTTAATGGGTGTCACATCCAAGGCATATGTTTTCAATTCCGATCATGTGCTGTCTGTCAGTTATGCCCTACTATGTTTCTGTTAATGTTCTGGCGTAAATGGTCGCCGTGCTAATTCATTTCTGCCCTAAGATCAATGCGAGTTCCAGGCGTGTCTTTGTTCTGAAGTTTGGTGCCTTGCTTCACCGAGTCAAACACCTCCAATTCGAATCTTATGGGATTAAATTGCCATGAAATTTGTCGTGCTGTAGGAGTTCCGTTTATTTCCACATTATGTACATTGAAACAAAAGATGCTGTTGATCGAGCCCTTGTATTTTTCCTTGAATGCATGCGATTCAGACTGCCCAAGAATATATGCTGTCCATGATCTCAGTAGGGTCAGCCATCCATCTGATTGGAACATGTTGCGCTCACAGTAAAAACAACTATTCAATAGACTTTTTCTGTTATAGAAGTCTTTGGTCAGCATGACACTCAAACAAATGTAGATCAGCAATTTGGGATGCGATTTAAGCCTGTCTGTGTCAATGTAATGGGTAGTGTCTTCTACCATATCCCTAATCCGACTGCCATTGGGTAAGTATGGCGCATTAAGTTTTCGGGTGGTTTGCTGTACCTTTGTCTCATGCCAACAGAACCGCAGATCAGCGTCTGGCTTGCACCAGATTACAGGCAGTTCAGGATGCCCGCTCGCCCAATAGCTGTCAAACATATTGACGTTGCGTGCGCAGATGTACCGTATTCTGTCGCCGCTAATGAGAAAAACTATTCCAGCGTTTTCGCATCGCGCGCCTTGTATGGATCCAAACATGTCATTCCAGGTTTGCGCCTGCCATTCCAATTCAGACGATTCAAAGGGTGCTATGTCCTCGTTTTCAAAATCACTTCCATCACCAAGAAGATTATCTCCTGATGACGGCATCTTGATAACAATGATGAAGTCATCGTCCCTGATCCATAAAAAAATTGGTTTGCACCTGTGTGCTCTGGACAGAATATGACGATCAAATCCACTATCCTTAATCCAGGTAACCGAGTCTGTGGTGGAAGTAATGAAATTTGTGAGAGTGCCAACCAAGCGCCTGAAGCTTTTTTCAGTGAATAGATTCAGGCACCTAATATCAAAGCTTTCAATGATATTGCTGTTTTTCAAGTTAGCATTTTCACCGTCCTTCCCTAATATTTGACCGAATTTGAAGTTGCTCTTCGCAACGATCAGCTCTCGACTGATTTCGGAGAATTGCAGCGCTGTGGTCTCAGTGCGAAGCATTCCCTTGATGGTCTGCAGCTGTTCAAAGAGGCTCTGCGTCGGGGTTGTGAGATACTTGACAGAGGCCATATAGTCTAGCCTCACCTTTTCTATGCTGACCTCTTTCCCTTGCGATCTAGAGTTCGTGCAGAAAATCAGGGAGAACTCCGTGTCGAACGACTTGGGCATGAAGATGAACGCGAACATGGGGTCCATGAATACCACATCGAAATCAGGGTAATTCCTCAGCACCATGGATCTGATTACTGTTTCCTTGTCATGGGGCATGGGGTGATGAAGTCCAGCGAATTTTATATACGGGTGCTGAGAGAAAAGGATTGGAATTTTATACTGCATACCAGTGCAGTGGCAGGAAACGATTGACTTTGCGAGATCACTCTGGTACAGGCAAGCTAGCTTCATTAAACCGCTCATGGCAGAGCAACAAAGGCACGTTTCGTGCGTCGGGGATGGCAGGAATTGAACCCATGCCGTCACAGTCAGAGTGACTGGACACCGCTTTCGCCTTAGCCCAACTACGCTAAGGGGTCTGTCATTCTGGTATACATAGAATATTCTGAATATTCTGGAATTACCCAACCAACGCGTTCTTATAGCTGTTCCATTTCGAGAAAATTCGAATTTGAAAATATTTAAACAGACGTTGGTATTGTCACATGTCTGCATCATTATTACTGCTGTGTATTCGTTTCTTCACGGGAATGTTGTGTGTCCTCAATCTTGCATGGATTGCCTACAGATGTACGTATTCGCTGGATCATGCACTTTCCATGTCATGCTCGCTTTCAGGCCTGGTTTTCATACTTTCAAAGCAGCATGCCGCGCTGGAATCAACTGAGGGCAAGAGGATCGACAACAGTAGTGATACCAAATATTCTATTTCCGATGCAATTTTCAGGAAACAGTTACAGGCCCTCAACTGGGCGATTCTGCTCAATAAGGCACTCGCATTCCATCAGATTCAGGCGAATATGTATTACAAGGACAAGATGGATAAAAAAAAAATCACCAGACGATCATGCTCTACAGACTCTCAATCTGAATCAGCTTATAAGATGCGTAAATGGAGTTCGTGGAGTGGGGCTTCTATGACTCCAGATTTCATACCTCCTCCATCTTCCCCGTTTCTTCCACGGAAATAAAGAAAAATCTTTCCTGCTTTTCAAGTAGATCAATTAAAACATTAATATATCCATATTTTAATAACATTTCCCTATTCTCCAACACACAATACAATATAAATGCCTATTTTCCCCTGTTCTTTCCTTTCCTGTTCCTACTCCTCCTCCCCCTCCTCCCACCAGCACTCACTACTAACTCTGCAGCTCGTACGTCATCTCCAACCTTGCCATGAACGAGCAGGGCTTGTCGATGATGTTCGGCGTGTGAATCGAGGCCTCGCGCAGCACGTCCGAATCCTCAGTCCACTCCCTGGCGTCGAGCCTGCTCAGGATGACGTGCAGGTCGGTAAGATCGTTGGTGGTGACCTTGCTGAGGACCCGCGACTTGAGGGTGTTGCAGCACGTCGCGAGCACGGTCTTGGACACCTTGAACCACTCCCCATCGACCTTCTTGTCATCCGTCATCTCCGTGCCCAGCAGATCGGAATTCGCCTTGAGCAGCGACACCACCGGGTGGTTCTCGTGCACGAAGACGTAGTTCTGATTCGCAATCTCCAGGACATTGTGCGACGCGAGGTTGGACTCGTTGTACTCCCCGTAGAGCCGCCGCCACTCCTGGCTTGTCTGCGCGCCCGCGTCCGCCTCAAAGATAATGAGCGGCGTCGGGTTGTGCGTCAGGGGCAGCGCGGTGAAAGCGTATCCCTCGCCCGTCTCGACGTGCTCCTGCGGCTTGATGCAACTGATCTTGACCCCCAGCGGCACGGGGAATGTGTTCTTCTGCTCCAGCACGGTCGCCTTCACCAGCCACGTGTTCCGCAGCACCTTAATCGCGGAGCCCAGATCCTGCTCAGCGTTGGCGTTAGTGAAAATTTTGACATGCTGCCCCTCGACCGGCCGCCAGGTGGCGAGCGAGGGCCCCTCTGCCTCGAAATTGGCCATCGTACCTGTGATCTGCACGTTGAACCGCTTCGTGAAGCGCATGGGACCCGAGCTCTCCGGGACGGCTGGGGCAGTTGCTCCGTTGTTGACTAGCGGCTGCTGATTAGTAGTGGGTGGCTTTCGCTGACTCATTCGAAAGAGCGTGCAACCCGTGGTTTAAATACATCACTTGATCGAAACCAAACAGCGTATAAAGGTCTGACGCCGCCTATTCGCTGCTATGTTGCTGACCAACGACGAGGAAAACGACACGCCCATGCTCATTCATCGCACCTCCAGCCCGTTCTTGCCCCCAATACCGCAGAGTACTGCTGCGTGCTGCTGCGTGCACACCCAGACGCATTACAGCGTGTCGCCCGTGCTCATCGACCCCCGCGTCTACAACACCTTCGCCCCCGACGCCCAGCCCATGGGGTGGCTCTGTTTTCTGGGCGCCCCCAACCGCGCTTCCTCGCCCTCCTCCTCTAGCTTTTCCACCGTGTGCACGCCGCCTGTGTCGGATAAGGGCGATGCTTCTTCCGTGGCAGGGGGGGATCATCAGGGGGGCTGGTGTTCGTGCTCCTGGATGTCTGGGTGGGTTTTTAAGGGGCTGTGAGTGAGGTGGGGCTTGTGGTGATGGCTTGGGTTGAGAAAATCCTGGCAGATGAAGGTTCTACGTCCAGCTTTGCAGTTTTTGGTGAATAAAGCTTTGCAGTGCTGCTTGTTCTGAAATATTGAATGTCCTATCCTCATTCTTTTTGTAGTTTTCAGGATCACCTACATCATAATGCTTCATATTTTCCATATAACTGTCAAACTCAACACGAACACTACACGAATCAGCCTGGAAATTGCATGTCCAAGTACAATATTTGAAATTATTTTGTTCTAAAAACCTGTAAATAAAGAAATTTGCAGATCCATCAAATTTTGCATAAACATGGTTTAATCTGCCATTTGGTGTATTCTTCACAGCATCGTGCACTAAAGCATACATGGTATTGTTTATGAGCACATCCAGATCTGATGACAGAGTCAATCGAAGATAATCCCTCATGGAATCCATTTCATTTTTTCTAAAGGTTTTCTTATCTTCTATTGTTGATGAGATGGTTCCTTTGTTTTGTTGTTTAACTAAAACAATACACACCCCATGCTTAAGCTCACATTCCCATTGAACATTTCTGCCATGATCTATTTCATTTTCGTTTACTAAGAACTCAAGATGTACACGATCATCTGAAATTATATTTTTTCTCTCGTCGTCTTCAATGTGACGTTGTGTTTCATTCTTGATTGATACAATATTGACTTTAAAGTTTCCATCCTGTGTAAGTGGACCAAATCTCCCATATGCACTTGATTCATTCTTTTCCAAAGTTCTAAGCATTCTATCAACACAAATCAAAACCTTCTGACTTAGCATCAATTCACTGCCACAACAATCCCTTTATACCAACCAATAAATAAATTCAAATAATCAACTCCCCTTGTTCCAGCCCACTAGCAAATATAAAAGCTTACCATCACAGCCCATCAGATGACAGCAGCAGACGGCTATGACACTGCAGACTCTGGCTCTGAACCCCCGCATTCCCCTGTAGCAGAGGAGTCCTCTGTCATGATTCCACGGCATCACATGACCACAACAGCATTACTTCAAGAACCTGTTGTGCAGCATACCACACCCGTATCCCCATTCAGCGCCCTCAGCGCCCTCAACTTTTCGCAGTCGCCATTACTACGACCAACACCCTCCTCCTGCCTTTTATCCCCCAGCCCATATCGCTCACCAAGCCCGCCGCCGTGGTGCGAGTGCTGCAGGGTTGTGCTCGGACTGCCCGTGAAAGGGCCCAAGATTATGTGCTGATCGGCATTATTATGTCACGCGCTGTGTTTTAGCATCCTGTCAGCTGACATTCCCAGATTTAAAATAAGTCAAGTCTTTGATGCAGCTGCTGGATGAATAATAATAATAATAAATAAATACAGTGCTTTATTTAAATCTAGTCCTATGAGCTTGATTGAATTCTACAACCCCATACTGCCTCTGCTTTCAATGTTAGTTACAACCCTTCTTCTGGTTGCGCTGGCAGTGCTCACCATTCTTTACGGTTTTTGTGTAAAGATCACCCCTTTCCCTCAGTACAACCAACGCATCCAATCCTCTTGGCGTTCAATGGCCTCCAGCGCGCTGGCAGCACACGTGTACTACCTCAAACGCACCGCCCGCTGCCGGCGAGGACGATCTCCGGAATCCAGCTCTGACGGGTCATTTGTTCAGAGGAAACACACGACTCTGTCTTCAGGCTCATTCAATACCAAGTCCAGTGGCAATGGTATCCAAAAGCTCCGCGCCTGGAGTTCGTTCAATAACTGAAACGATAAAAAACACAATGAAAATAAATGCATACGTGTTGAACACTGTGTTCTGTAGTTTGTCTGTTTTGTTCCACACAACACCCGCCCAAAGTAAAATGGCCAGAGGAGACCAGTGGACCACCCTTCCACACAAAAGCGCTGCGCATGCGTATATAAACCATATGTTAACTGCACGTCCGAATGGAAGGCATCAACCCATCACTTCGCTCCGTCCCTGCGCCCAGTTACCTTCCTGGCAATGGGAATGCCGGCATCCACGGCGGCGGCACGTACACCGGCAACAGCCTGGAGCCGCAGATCGGCGACTGGGAGAACATCTTCGGGCCTGCTGGGCGCGATGTCAAGGTCGATCAGCAGCGCCACAAGCGTCACCAGCGGTGGCACCTGCCGGATGTGCTCAAGGGACCGAATGCATACCTCACGGACCGCATCGACGGCCTCATCACCGACACGACCAACTCCCCGTTCACCACGATCATCCTGCCGTACAAGTACATTGAGAACCCGGACGCCAAGATCAAGTGGAACGCCTACAGCTACGACGAGGGCCTCGCCTCCCGTGTGCCGTACGAGTCCGCGGCGCGCGTGCTCACGCAGACCAAGCGGAGCTACGCTGCGTATGCGGTGCGGCACGGTCTGGCCATCGAGATGGAGCACAACTTCATGATGTCCGCCAAGGGGATGGAGAACTTCCAGAACCAGGTCAAGCAGCTCGTCGGCAGCATCCAGCAGAGCAATGACCTCGACGTCCACATCGCCCTCGTCCAGGCCCCATCCTACGCCAAGGAGTACATGGAGAAGTACTCGGGCACCGACAAGACCCCGTACCAGGTGTGCCGGGAGTACGTGGACCTCTTTGGCATCATGCAGAAGAATCCCAACGCCCTGGACATCCTCATCGAGGAGGCCAAGATCCAGCTGCGCCTGTGGGGCTCGCCCGAGCCGTCGTTCCTCATGTGCAACTCAAAGCTCACGTTCCAGCTGCAGATGGTCCCCGACCGCACCAACTACATCACCAACGGCATCGACGGGGTCAAGCGCCTCCGCCAGGGCCCTGACATTGGGCAGTACCGCGGGCTGTCGATCGTCAACTCCCGGGCCTACTCCATGGAGACCGGCGCCCCTCCCCGGGACGTGCTTCGCCGGCGCGTGCGCGTGGCTGAGTACTACCGCATCCCGCCGCAGCCGGACCGGGACTGGGAGGTCGAGCTGTACGACGAGTCCCGCGACACCTGGTTCAAGCTCTCGCCCGCGGATCTGGATCGCTACGCGGATCTGTCGGGCCAGGGCGGCGACGGGAGCGCCAACTTTACCCGCAACGCCGACAACGAGGTGACCTGGGAGCAGTTCGTGACCGGGGATCCCTATGTGGACGGGGGGGCGTTCCTGCTGAAGATGACAGAGGAGCCCGTTCAGTCCCAGGCCCGCGTGCTCATGCCCCACCTCCTGCGCCCCGGCGACAACCTGGCCTGGAGTGCCCGGATTCGACAGATCCAGACGATGCACAACGGGGCCTTCAACCTCACGCACACGCGGGACGACCACCACCCCATCGTGCAGGAGATCGTCAGGGGAATCGGCGACTTCGTCCCCCGGCCGAACCACACCAACCACATGAACAACGAGCCCTTCCCGGGGGCGGAGACCGTCCACATCCCGTTCTGGCTCTTCATGAACGCGGCCTTCCTGCCCACCGTCTGCAACCTCCTGTGGGTCCAGATCAGCACCCCCGACCGAGAGATGGTCCGCAACAGGATCATCCCGTTCGTCTACGGCCAGAATGCCCGGGGGGTGCAGATGGACTACGACGCCATCGACGACAACTCGCGGCTGAACATCTACCACTCGCTCATGTTCCTGGGCCTGCCGATGCGTCTCCACCCCGACGACGCCGTGCGCGCCTACCTGGAGAAGAAGTTCTCGGAGCGCGGCGTCAGCATCCACACGCTTCGCGCGACCCTCACGCACTTTGTGCGGCGGTGTCTGGACGATTCGACTGAGCCGATCCCTACCAACCGCATCCAGCTGGGCAAGCGCCTGGACAACGCATTCCGCACGGTTCGCTTCGCCCAGCCCGACGGCTCCCGGTGTCTCTACGACCGATGGCCCCCCTCGCCCGCGGGTCTGCGCCCGATCGCGGTGGCGGCAGGCGTGGCGGAGAACATCGGGTCACTAGACGACTACCGCATCGAGGAGTACTACCAGCGCCACGCCGACGAGTACACCTGGAACACCAGCATGGATGAGATCGCCAACGGTCACGAGAGCTCCGTCCACGAGAACACCACCCTGGACAGCTTCCTGTACGCCGCGATGCTCCGCATGATGACGAACCCGGAGGACAACCGCCAGGGACCAGACTTCTGGCCGGTGTTCACGTCCCAGAACAGCACTGCCAACGTGGAGTACGTCATCGTCCGCCCGGTCATCGAGCACAACATGCTTGGCGTGATCATGGGCCGCGGAGGCAGCGAGGATCTGGGCAACACGCTTTGGGGACAGACCGAGCTCAGCTGCTACGACGACTCGTTCCACGGCGTCTGGGGCATGTCGTGAGTAGCCTTGTCCTGATGTTTTTTTGTTTGTTTAGCAGTTGTTTTTTTTCTCTTTATTTCTGAACTGAATTCCATTCTCCCCAGGTACAAATACCACGAGCGCGCCATCGTGCACAATCCACGCAACATGATCCGTCTCTGGGACATCGCGTACGACGGGTACAACGGCGGGAAGGACGACCGCGCAGTCAACTGGACCGAGGAGGCCCCCGGATCCGATCGGCCGTTCAACGCCGCAGTGGGGGATATGAGTGTGCCATACACCGGCCCGTCGCTCATGGTGATGAAGTTCACCGTCAACACCACCTCCAGGGACTACACGCGCAACTGGCCGTCGCCCATCGTCTTCCACGACAAGCTCGATGCGGAACCGCCGCGCATGGGCATCGACCCGGACAGCATGTACACCATCGCCGACAAGGAGTGGCGCGTCTTCAACCGTCCCGACTACAGGGAGCAGTACCGCGCCTACCTGCACCGCATGCCCGACTTCACCTACTACCACCAGACCCGCAAGCTCCCCGGCTACGCCTCCGTCGACCTCGAGACCACCCAGAACGCCCTCGCCTTCCAGGGCTCCATGCGCATCCTCCGCCACCGCAATGGGTGCAGGAGCGAGGAGATCATGGGCAGCGGCCACCACGGACCGGACTACGTCGGCGTCTCGGGGATCCGCGCGGGCAAGGGCATGCGGCCGGTAACGGGGGCGCCTACGGCTATGCGGTTGATCTGATTGCTGTAGTTATTGTTTTTTTTGAATTTTTATTTCTTTTTCGCTCAAAAATACAAAAATGTAATGTGTGAGACGTTTTGGTGGACTGTCAGAGAGGGGTTGTTATGAACAGTGGTAATAATTACAACCTCTGTCATCACTCTTCCCCTTGTTCTGGCTCAGACTCCCCTTCCGATTGATAATCATGGATATCATCATCCCCTGGCTCGTACCTACCCATCCTGCCTCTATTTCTGTAGTATGTCCAATTGAAGAAGAGATTCCCCAGCATTTCCTGAGTGGAAATTTCAAAGCAACCGGCAAACTCTTCCAATGTGTCAAGACATTCGTCTTCAGCAAAACTCCAGTCATGCTTGGACATGATGTCTGAGATCTCCTCAAGGGTGCACGATTCCTTGAATTCAACCTTTTCAATCTTCAGCCGACACAAAGGACAGGACCCGCCTTCCCGCTTGATGGTGAAGATGCAGGGGTAGCAAAACTGGGCATACATGCAGGGCATAACAGTGGCACACGCAGGGCGTTCCGTGCAGACACAGCAGGTGGGTTCACCGTCCACTGCATCTCTCACGAGGGACATCTTTGCTGGCGCGGGAACGTTGTCATCGTGAGACTGCATGATTCCGTGCTTGGATCACCTGGATGAGAAACAGATAAGTGTTGTTTTTATACACTTTGGAGTGGTTTTCATGTTTTATTATTGTCATGTTCTTGTGTTGGGTGAAACACTAAAGTAATGATACACAGTAGTAGCAGGCGTGAGAAGATATTGGTGCTGCTGCTACTACTACTGTTAGTGCCCAACATCTTCCTTTTGTTCGAGCTGCATTTCCTAATTCCCATCATTGCCGGTTGGTAGATAGAGGTGCATTTTCCCTTTGTTTTTGTAATGCAGCCAGTTACAGAACAAGTATTCCAGAATTTTCTGATTTGAGTAATCAAAAAAATCGGCGTAGTCCTCCAGTGTCTCGAGGCGGTTACAATGAATGGTTCTCCAGTCATGATTGGTCAGGACTTCAGAAAGGTCCTTTAAGGTGAAAATCTCGTCAAATTTGATCTCTTCAATACCTTCTCTGCACAATGGACAATTTCCTGTCTGCCGTTTGATGCTGAAAATGCATGGATAGCAGAATTCATTGTGTCCGCAGCGTGAAACAGTAGCACAGGCGAGGCGCTCCATGCAGATGCAGCACCTGGGCTCGCCTTCCATGGCATCCCTGGTGTAGGAGCGGGGAATCTGCTGAGATTCGCCATCATCATCATCGTGCGCCTTCTCCATCGTTGTATCTACTGCAACTGGTGTCTCTGCTGAAGTGTCTGCTTTTATACACACTGGGATTATTTTGGTGTTTTATTTTTTATTATCACTGGCGAATTCAGGCAAGCTGGAATGAGGTGACTGCTGCCCTGCAGAGAGGACACTTACCAGTGGACCTCGTGATGCGTTGTGCGCAGGCGCAGCAGATTCCAGTGTTGTTACAGGGCGTGAATCTGGCGTCTGGGTAGTTTACCATGCAGACGTAGCATGTATCCTCGCCCTCTAGGGCTTCCCTGGTTTCCACTGCTATGGATTGTACACGCAGTGCTTCGTCCCCTTCCCTCGTCCCCCAGAACTCGTCCTCGTTGTATGCTTGCATCATTTCATCGACCCGCCTGCCCCAGAACTCATTATCTTCAAACGCTATTTGTTCGGCAAGGCGTTGGGCCGCATCTGCCGGTGCCATGGGTGGCATATCACCCGGATCTCTTGGGGCTGGGAGCACAATTTCGATGGCTCCTTCAACAAAACCAAGGCGCCTTTGCCTGACACCAGGATTGCGGGGCACTGCTTCGACAGACTGTCTGGCACCCCCTCCTCTTGCAATTGGATCATAGCGACGTCTGGGCAGCACAGGATCCATAGACGAGTGGTGGGTGTGCAGTGGTTGTGTATTCTTTTATACAGGATTGTGTGTTTGTCGTGTTTTATTTTTTTTTCTTTTCCTTTGGATGCTGATCAGCAAAAGGGTAATTGCTTATTCTACTTGTCATCCCACGCATTGGGTATCTCGTCGTTTTGCTTGACAGGAGCAGCCGCCACCTCTTCGTATTGTGTGACAGCTCTTCTGCACATAGGGCACTTTTGGCTGGTCTTGACAAGCCGGTCCGCACAAGCTGCGCAGATGTAACTGGCTTCAGAGTGGTTGCAGCCAATAAACTTGCAGTTTGGGACGTTTTCGAGGCAGATAAAGCATGCGTCCTGGCCCTCTTTCACCTTGATAGTGGCAATGATCATTGTTGCACTACTAGTGTTGGCTGCAGCCTCGACGGCATTGCCAGCAGCGGGGGTATTATCAACGGCAAACGGGTGGAAGTTTTGCATTCTCAGGAATACCTCGTCCCTCTCGCGCGTTGCGTTGGCGATCAGGGCCTCCATGTGGCGGTTGACAACTGGATCAGAGTCATCGTCATTTTCCTCCTCCGATGCATCCCTCCTCCATAATTCCCTCTCGTGGTTGTCCTCTGCCTCCTCCACCTCTGCAGGCTCTGCCACCCGATCTGCAGGAACCGGACGACGTCCAACGCGGAGACGGGGTGCGAATTCTTGGAAACGCTCTTCAAAGTGCTCATAAGGGTCTGGTTCGAAGTAGCTGTCTTCGTGGTTGTCATGGTGATGATCATCTGTTTCATATTGATCATACCAGTGATCATCATCATCGTATTCATCGCTGTCATCAAACGACCCTCCCCAATCCATCAACAACTCATCGTCTGACCTCTGAAACAGTGGGTCGCTGTTGCTTGGCTCAAGGAATGTGTTGTCAACACTGGAGCTTCTGCTGCTTTGCATTGAGACGCTGGGGGACCCAGAAGCCATCATCAGGGCTCTGGATGCTGGTGGGGTGTGTTGATTTATATAGAGACTCAGAGTGAAATTTGTTATTTGTTTTTCGTGTTTTATTGTTTTATTGTCTTTGACTTTTCAGGAGAAAGGTTCCCCAAAACAATCACATCATCATGATTTCGCTGTTTGCATTCCCAATTCCTAAAAAGCCTCCTGCTACAATAAGTCTGGCGAAATGACAACAATGATGATAATGATAATCACCTGTTCGCATCACCGTACATGGCGACCTGTGCATGCACAAACGTGCGGAACTCCTCCAGCTCCAAGTCAAAATCATCCGCCAGGACCTGGAGCCACTCTTCGTCGGTGGCAGCGCGCCCCCAGTAATCCGCGGCCTCGTCGTCCGAATCGATGCGAGATTCTGTGTACCGCATGTAAAAGATGTTGGATCTGCACAGGGGGCATCTGTTTTTCCTGTTCTGCTCCACGAGTGCCAGTGCACAGTCCATGCAGAAGTTCGCGTGGTTGCACGGCTTCAGTTTGCAGTCGGCGGCGCTGTCGAGGCAGATGCAGCAGGTGTTGTTGATAGTGGTATCGTCATCCACAGAGTAACTGCTGCTCTGTCCGTCTGAGTCATCCCCGCGGTCGGAATCGCTGTTGTCATCAGACGGTTGAACGTTCTCTTGTTGGATGACACGCTCCCTTGCTTCACGCTGGAGCTCCAGCATAATACGCTGGAATGCTTCGTTGACGTCCTCAATCTCAGCGTCCTCATGCTCAGGAGCAACCCCTTCGGCTGGAACCGCTGGTTCGTTCTCGGGAAACCAATAATGCACCAATCGCTCCCTGAAAACAGCGTCATCCATCATTGCAGGCATAGCTTCCGCCGCTTGGCGCTCGTCTTCCATGCTGCTGTGTGTGTGCACTGGGTACTTTGGTGGTGGACAGAGGTCTTTTATATGTATTGGATGAAAATGAAGACAGTGTTTTATGTGTTTGTCATGTTTTATTGTTCTGTAGCTGCGCCTTAGTAGTAGTAAACACCACTGAGCCAAAAAAAAGGCAGGCAGTCCCGGTTGATTTATACAAATCACAAGATGCTACCCCACTCTTCCCTGGACGTTGGCACGCCATGGTCTTCATCATCATCTGTTTAGCTATCAGACCGCCCCTTTAGCGTAGTTGGGCTAAGACGAAAGCGGGGTCCAGTCACTTTGACTCGGGCGGCATGGGTTCAATTCCTGCCATCCCCGACGCACGAAACGTGCCTTTGTTGCTCTGTCATGAGCGGTTCAATGAAGCTAACTTGCCTGTTTAGCTATCAGAGCTGACTCTGAGATCTGATTGAATCCTTTCGCCAAATGCCGCCAGGACTTCATTGAAGCGCCGAATGGACTCTTCCGAGTTGCCATGGCGCCGAGATGAGAACTCTGGCTGTTCTTCAACGGGTGGCTGGTTTACCTGTACAGGAACCCCCCCCCGTTCAAACTGTTCGCTTTGAAACCTTTCCAACTCCTGTAGTTCCAACTCCAGAGGCTGAGATTCTACCACTGCCCTCCTGCAAAGCGGGCAATTCAACCCCCTCTGGAGAACCTCTTCAACACAGGCGCTGCAGAAATCCGTCGCGTGGCACCCGCTGAACCCGGAATCAGGGAAGTTCACAAAGCAGATGCAGCACGTCTCCTCTCCTTCCAGGGCCTCTCGGGCGCCGTTGCTCCTCTGCCAGCCATGGTGGTTGTCGCGCGAGAAGTCAATGAGGGCGAAGCCTGGTGCAGAAGGGATTTCGTCTTCTGAAAACAGATTAGCCATGAACGCAAAAAAAGCACGAAGGGCCATGACTTTTGCACCAAGCAATGGATACTCCAGCTGTTCTTAAATACGATTTAAATGGTTAAGGAAGCCCAAAAAAACCGCCAACTCACTTTCGCCCCATATAAAAAGCCATACACCCGCCATCACAGCTATCACCACCGCAATAGTAACGATGTCCAGCGACGAACTGCTGCTGCTCTCGGCCATCCCGCATAACACCGGCTACGTCGCGTACGTGAATCCGGTGGGCACTGCGTCATTCCGCGCCATGTGTCAGAAAAAGGTCGACGTTCTCGCGGAGCAGGTGCGCAGCCACTTTGGCTTCAGTATCCCGCACTCCCGTCTGCAGCGCCTTGTCGCAAGAACAGCCGACGCGGTGGCGCGCTGCACTACGGAGGCAGAGGCGGGATCCATGGCGGATGACGAGCTGGATGACGTGTTCAGATGGTACCAGCGCCAGTACCTTGACTCTCTCATTTCCCGTCACTGATGTCTCTGTGTGTAGGAGGGATTTTTTTTTCTCTTCTTGTTACAATGAAGATGAAATAACACAGAACGTGTTTGTCATGTTTTATTGTTTTTGTTACTGTTTCAGGTAGGACTGGCTTCAGTAGCCGTTAGACAGTTAACACCCAACAACCTCATATCCAGTGATGCTTTTCCTGCACAGCGGGCATTTTTTGCTCCCGTTGGCAAGTCTATCAGCGCAGATGCTGCAGATATAGCCCAACTTGGAATGGCTGCAGTTAACAAACTTACAGTCGGGGACGTTGTCCAGACAGACTACGCACACGTCCCCACCGTCCTTTGCCTTGGCTGTGATCAGAGAGGACATGGGCTTCTTACTTACACTGTATGATGGGCCTGGGTAGCGGCGAAGAATATCCTCTGTGTGCTGCCTTACCTGCCTGGAAATTTCATCCCGCCTTCGTTCAGAGTCCAGTGCCACAGACTGGTTTATCCTTTCTTACCTTCGCTCTGCATGGGCCACCTGTGCTTGCAGCATACGCCGGACTGCCATGTTTGCGTTCTGGGCATGCCAAATTGCATCATCATCATCGCTTTCAAGCGACAGAAAGGCCATGTGTGGGGCTTCCATTATTATTTGAGTGAAAACCCCTCTCGAACACAGCCAATCTAATTTTTTTTTTCAGGGGGTAGAGATACAAAGTGGATGGTAAGAGCAAAACAACCGAGAACACGTTTTTTACTCATGGCAGACGGCTGAGCTCCCCAATCCACTAACTCTGCGCTCTCAATTCAAACTGATCAGCAGCATACTTTGGCTCATTCGAAGAATATCGCGAAGATCAGTAAGCAGCATTGTGATAATAAGAATAGCTTTGAAACAAGCAGCTTGCTCATCCTATTAGCCAACCGAATGAGATCACCACAACAAAGAAAGAAATCCACCGCACCTGCATATATGCCACGTAAGCCATAACCACTGATGATGCACCTTCCCGTCACCGTGTATCGCTTTGACCGCCGCACGAAGGAGTACCGCTTCTCGCACTGCTTGCGCTCGAGCGTGCCGGGGAATGCGCCGCCCGCGGTTCTCAACTGCAGCACAGGGATGGGGATGCTGCGGGAGGGTCTGGAGCTGCTCAAGGCCGCCATGCGCGCGCCCGCAGTGGTGCTGATCCACGGCACCCGGTCCAAGGCACTGAGCGCGTCCGGCGACGAGATTGTGTCCATGCCCCCCGCGTCCGAGGTGCCCGTGATCCGCGCGTACGAGATGCTGTGCGTCAACATCCCGTCCTGCATCCTGCACTACCGCCTGCGGCGCGACGGCGCGCTCGTCCTCTGCGTTGTGGAGGAGGTGAACTGCCTGACGTGCCACGTGCCCGAGACCCTGTGCGGCGCGACCTACCTCAAGAAGCACCTGGCCGCGCGCGCCGAGTACATCCGCAAGCTCATGCGCGACCGCCGCGTCGTCGTGGACATGGGCGCGCGCGCGTGTGTTTACAGCCTCGAGACGCTCCACCGCAGGAGGGTTCTGTTGGTGTCGGGGGAAAACGAGGATGAAATCGCCAATCGCAGTATATAAATCCACGATGTTGCAGCACCACACAAAGAGCGATGCGCATTCTCTTCCAAGGAAACAACGACGCCACCAATGAGGAGGTTGGCTGGTACCTTGCCGGTGGCGGGGACCCCAAGGCGTTGACTGTAGAGTTTCACGGTTCTCAGTCACGGCTCCGTGTCATCATTGATGGAAAGTACTACATAGTGGAGCTTGGTTCTCACTATCTTTTTGCCTACCGTTCGGACGAGTATGCCCTCATGCTTCCGAGCGGGGAATTTGTGTTTGTAGGAGGTATGAATGCTAGAGACCAGGGCATTGCACGCCAGGTTCTTGAGCAGCATCTCAGGCGTGTTGTGCAGGAAATCAATCACTTGCGCTTGATGATGGTTCCAGAGGCGATCTCTCACCCTCAAGTCCAGCCACAGCAGCAACATCCTCCTGTCATTGCCCCTGGGCGGCCTCTTCCTACCTCCGCTGCTCCACCAACAATTGCTCCTGCGTCGGTACAGGACTCCATCGACGCAATCGCTGAAGCCAAGGTCCGGCAGATTCTCGAGGAGAGGGATCGCAGGGCGCGGGAGGCGGAGGAGTCGCGCCGGGCCAGGGAACAGGAGGCGGCCAAAGAACGGAGGCTCAAAGAGCTGGAAGCGACCGTCCAACAGATGGAGGCGGAGCGCAAACAAAAGGTCACAGCACAGGCTCCCGCCCTGGAACTGGAAACCGTTCAGAAGACGGTGGCCTCAGCGGCACCAACCCCCTCTCTCCTGTCGTCGCTCACCATGGACCACGTCTTCATGGTCCTCTTTGCCATTTTCGTCGGCATCCTGGTGATCAACCGGGGCCCGGACCCGCAGCTCGCGCAGCAGAACCAGCTCCTCGCGCAGAAACTGGAACTGCAGGGCAGGGAGCTGCAGCAGCTGCAATCGCGGCCGACGGCCCAGCCGGTGATTTACGAACGCCGGTCGTATCGCCCGCAGGACCAGTACTATGATGAGTACGACGATTCCAATTCCAGGGAGTCTGTCAGCCACCGTGCGCAGCGCAAACAACCACAGGCGGCCAAGGAGGAGGTTGGGGCTGCAGTGCCCGCCACCAATTATGGCTGGTCCTATTACACCTGGGCGTGGATCCTTGTGGCTGTATTTGTGTTGTGGGCCATCTTTTGCCACGCTGCCAACCAGGAGAGGATTCGGATGGAAGCAGAGCAGAAAGCCAGGAAGCTCAGGAACTGAAGAATAACAATCCTTCTTCTGGCTGTTTCTGCTGAGGCAGCAGCTTTGTTTGTTGGGGGCAGTGGGTGGGTATATTCATTGCTTTTCTCTCACAGAAGAAGAAATGACACAATGAATTTGTGAGTGTGTGCCATATCCGTGGTGTTACTGTGTTTCTTCATTAGTACAATCACTCCACCACAGCCCCCTCCTCAGCGATTGGAAGAGGCGCCGTGTACTTCTGCAGCAGCGCGCGGTCCTTTTCGATCTTGGCCTGCAGCCTGAGCAGCCGCTTTTCGATGGCCTCCCTTCGCTGCTTCACCACTAGCGCCTGCTCCTCCGGCGACAGGGTCAGCTTCTTCTTACCAGCAACAGGACCCCCTCCTGTGGCGGCGGCAGTATTGGTAGCGGTAGTAGTCTTCTTCGGCGCGGACGGCATCGGTGCACGCGTTTTCTCCCCGCTTGTGTTTGGGCTGGATCGTGTTTTCTTTTTTCAACGTCCTTTCCCCCCGCCACGTAAACCAACACGTGGAAGAAAAAAGCAAGCCCACCGAATCTTTCCGCGCCGGTGGGTATATCCCGCCCCCCCTGGGCCGCCCTTGCACGCATGGGGAGCAGCAGCACCCCTGTGGCCCACTTCGTCCGATTCTGTATGGATGCCAACATCGACGTCAAGCGCATCGGCGACAGCCTGAAAAAGTACCTCCTCTCCTACCAGCGCAACATCCTGCACCGGCCCGCCTTCGACACGCTCTTCAAGGGTGATGCCCCCCCGCAGTTCATCAACTGGGACTACGTGGAGCGGAACCTGCCAAAGCTAGACTCGCTGCACTGGATCCAGGTGTTCCGCTACTTCCAGTTCGCGTCGGTCCCGCGGGCCAAGTCGGAGCTGCATACCATCCAGACGCACCTGGGGGGTATTGGGGTGGACGTGGACCTCGCGTGCCATGTCTTCCTGCTCAAGAACACCAACTTCATCTCCTCCCAGTACAGTATTGAGCGCCTCCTGAGCGAGCACAAGGTGCCGGACGCCTACAACAAGAGCCTACAGTTCTTCGCGCGAAGCGCCGACTCGGCCTTCGACATCAAGGAAACCACGGCGCTCTTCTGCCACATCATGAACACAGCAACCATCAACGAGGCCGAGCTCGAAAGGCAGATCCAGTTCCTCAAGCTCAAGGAGGATGAGCTCGCGACCAACTTCCGCGTGAAGCAGCTCCGCGCGACCGGGCGCCGCCCCAAGCTCAGGAGCAAGCTCTCGTCCATCCAAAAGGAATCGCGCTCCGTCTTCGACATGGACACCTTTCTATCGTGGTGCCAGTGCATCCGGTTCCCGAGCGTCTTCTCCCTCCACACCAAGCACAAGCTCTACTTCCTCATGTCCCAGTTCCCGCAGCACGTCCAGCAGCCGCACGAGCACGTCCACACCATCACGCGCGACGGGTATGTGTGCACAGCGCTTGCGTCGGCCGCCGTGCAGAAGCCCGAGTTTGACATTCTGCATAAGGTCATCATATCGATGCGCCTCGTCGAGGAGCCCTTCAAGGAGCTGCAGGACTTCAGGTGCGAGTGCATGGGCGCCTTCCCCGCTACGCAGCTCAACACCATGAAGCTCAACGACCTGCTGCACATGTATGTGTGCGCGTACCAGAATCCGTACGTGTGGAAGGATATCTGGAAGCTGCTTGTTCCGCTCCTTTCGCATCAGGTGATACGGGATGTGGAGGCCTTTACACAACGGCGGAGGTTTAACTTCGAATCGGTTTTAAAAATTTTAAACGACGACTGAATGGGTATATAGTTTTAGGGGAAATATTGTATTTTTAAAACCACGTGATTTTATTTCCACTACTTCAACACTACCCCTACTTCTTCCACAAACCAGTTCAAAAAAAGAACAAATCCAGATGCAGGCCACGCCGACTGCGGGCGAGTTCCGCAACAAGCAGGTCGCCTTTTGGAAGAAGCACCAGACCATGCTCCAGATGTGCTCGGATTTAACGAATCGGTGTGGGGCCAAGGTGCTGGTGAGTGGCGGGGTTGGCTGCTGTTTGGCGTTTTCTTCCTTTATGATTCATGACTGTTTTTTTTTTGCAGTGCATCATCACCATGCCCGACGGCGTAGTCAGCCCCCGCGATTTCACCCAAGTTATGGAAGACGGGGGTATGAATCTGGCTGTTACGCAGGGGAATACTGTGATTTTTGACTCCTTCTCCCCCGAGGAAGTGGTACGTCAGCGCAACCTCAAGAACAACAACGTCAGCAAGCTCAACCAGATTTCCAACCGCTTCGCGAACGAATTTAATATCCGAATCAGCTCTGTGAGCATAACGGCGGTTCTGTGTGCTGAGACAGTGGCGGATTACAAGATCATCGACAAGCGGGCGAAGAAGGAACTCACTGCCTCGGACAAGAGGCCGGAGTACATGAAAATTTATCAGGAGGGTGGCGGTGGTAATAATAATAATAATCCTTCTGTCAAGTACACTGATCATCAAAGTAATGACAACGATGATACGGGCACTACAACTACTACCACTGCTAACAAAAAAAAGCGCCAGCGGGCTGCTGGAAGTTCATCATCATCATCTGAGCATCCTTCTGCAGCGATGCAAGCCTCCCCAGCAATCATGACGATGATGCAGCCGACACCTTCTCCTCCTCAGTTACACCCTGTTTCTGCTATGTCGTCTTTGCCTCTTCCGGCGTCAATGGGAAGGATGCTTATGGCAGCTAGTAATGATAATTCTTCCTCATCCTCTCCTCCGTTCCAGCATCCCTACCATCATTACTATCATTATCATCAACAGCAGCAACAACGATCCTTTGTCAATTCCAGCGCCTTCGATCATCCTGGTGTCCCTGGCTTTATGGCGGGTCCGTCTTACAGGCAGGAAATCAATACAGACGTGGTTCAAGGTCTGTGCCATCTCAGTTACAAGGTTGCCCATAATCAGCAGGTCAGAGACTACATGCACTTCACCTCCTCGTCGCCGCCCCAGTTGACGAACCCAAGACAGCTAAAACAAGGGGACGTCGTGGTGGTGGAGGAGGAGGGGGGGGCAGCGAATGACAGCAGCAGCGGCAACAATGATACTGATTGCAGCAGTGGTCGGGAGGACGATGAAGATCGCAGCAGAAGCGGTGACTCTCCTGCCAAGCCGTTCCCTTTCAAATCCAAGGATCCTTCTGCCGAGATTCCAGATCCTATCTTTGACGAAAGCACGCTCCTCGCATCTCAGATGTCAGATAACATCCGCGCCGTGGTGTCGGTGAAGGATTTGTTCAGACCTTCCCCGCCGGTTGCGACCATCACCGCGGATGAGATGCAAAAATGCAATGCTGCAGTGGTGTTGCAGAGGCTTTCGTCAGATCTTATTCCAGCTGCCACAGCTTCTTCTTCGACGTCTACCGCTGCACAGTAGTGAATCAGTTGTTGTTGTTGTCGCAGAACCCCCTCTGTCTTTTGTTACTATTACCGCTACTACTACTACTACCCGATCTGGATTTACCGTTATCTACCTCCTCCTCCAAGCAGCAAAGCGCCCGTCTCAGATACCCAGCAGCGCTGGTGTTGTCCTCCAGAATCAAGGCGTGCAATGCCCTCTGCACGTGGGTGTGCGCCGCGCATTCCGGCATTTGTGGAGGGAACGGAGGCGGCTGCCTTTATACTGGCTCCGTCTGTGATGGTTTGCCGCGTACTAGTCACTGTATTAAACCTGTGATGTAGAGAATGAAATGCTCTTCGTCTGCTTGGTTGTCTTTGAGCCCTTCAAATGTCATAGTCCGCTCCTTGCCTTCGCGAATTATGATAACTGCTGAGTTGGCTTCTGCAATGCAGTAATAAACCAATTTGCTGTCCTTGCGCGTCGCGCGTCTGACGCCGGCAGTGATACCGTTGACCAGCCGCTTGCATGTACGCCCTTCTTGAAGCATAGTGTTTACGACCCATGCCGCCAGATGCTCGCCTGTGAGAGGAATGCGGTAGAACGGGAGTATGGTATCTGCTGCGTCCACATAGCGTTCTAGCTCGAGTTCGTTTCGATTGACAAGGCGCGCTGTTCCATATTGCTCAGTATAGACATGAGTCATTCAAGATGAAAATCACACGCATCATATACTATATACCACTACTCACATCCTTGCCACAATGGCACACACCTCATCAAGGGCGGGGCTGGTTGCCGGCTGATAGTCGTACCACTGGACGTTGCGGCCCGTGTTTGGGCATCGGTTACTCCCACTGCGCCACAGCCATTCGGCGATACTGTCGCGGTTGTACGCCTGGCCTGTGGAGAAGATGCACACCCTTTGCATGATGTCCTGGGAAATGGTGCATGTGAGGTGCTCCTTGATCTTGGCGACGTCCCGCTTGAGTCGGCACAGCTCCGCGGCTTTGCTGTGGTTTGCATCCTGCACTTCGGCGATCCCGCCCTGGAGCTGGCGCACTTGCTCCCGAAGATCCTCGGCGCACCTGGATGCGGCTTCGAGCTTTTGCTGAAGTCGTTGGGCCTTTCGCTGCATCGCCTCCCCGCTCGCCGTCAGCTCCACGATCCGGGCGCACAGCGAGTGCACTACTACGGTCGCCTGTGGTGGCGAGGCCGCATTCTGCAACGCATCAAATCGCATGTGCAGGGCGGCCAGCGACGCTATGAGCGAGGCGTTCTCCGCTCTGAGGGCGGCGATCGTGATTGCGTCGGCGGTGTTCGAAGTAGGAGGAGGGTAGGGAGCTATGCGCATAGGTTGTATTATGGACGCATCGCTGATTGGCTGGTTTTATAGTGTTTGCTTCCCAGACGAAGGGCGTTTCACTGTGATGATCCACTTCTCCGCGTGTGGCCATTGCCCTTTTGATTTTTCGACCAAGGCGAAGCACGAAGGTGTGTTGAGCGGCGGCGCGTTCATCTGTAAGAGCATACAAAAGTGCAGGCTTTTATTCTCGGGATGCGCGCTGCTGCTGTGTGGTACTGTTACTACTGTAGGAGGTGGATGATGATGATGGTGTTATTATTATTATTATTGTCACTGGAAAACTCCCCCACAGCCGAAAGAACAACCACCACCCGCGTCGTCGTCACCTTCCGCAGCGCTTCCTACAACACGCTCGAGGCCGCCGAGCTCGTGCCGGATGACATCACCGTGGTCAAGCAGTACGGACGGCGGTTGGTGCTGCACCTGGGCGCCGATAATAACGGGACACTGCTTGCGGATGCGATCGCCGGGATCTGGGGAGGGGGTTCGCTGGTGGAGAGAGTGGAGCCGGATTGGCTGGTCGGTGTTGAAGATCGAAATAATAATACTTCTAACAATAACAGTAACCACGATCATGAGCCTCTGGAGGAGGAGGAAATGGCGTCGTCAGAAGTACCGCCTCCTCCTTGGCATCTTGATCCAGCGGAACCATATGGCCTGCATTTGGACCCCGTTCTTACTAGGGGAAATGCTTCTTCAGTCGTCGCACTCCTCGACTCAGGACTTGCAGCTGTCGCATCGGGTCAGTGGTCGCCGGTGTCGGGGTTCTGCTTCATTTCGTCTCCCGACTACACCAACACGAACCTGGGACGCAACCCCGACTTCACCGACCCGGGCGACCAGGGATCCGCCTGCCCCACACCCTCGTGGCACGGGACCAAGGTGGCGTCGGTCGTGAGGGCGGTGGCGCCCAATGCGAGGCTGTCGATCCTCAGGGTCCTGGGCCAGTGCGGAAAGGGGTTTGCGTCGGACGTCACAGATGCGATTGTGTGGGCAGCAGGGGGGTGGATCAGTGGCGTGAAGACCAACCCGTTTCCGGCCAAGGTCGTCTCCATGTCGCTCGCGGGAAAGGGACCCTGCCCCACGTACATGCAGTCGGCCGTGAATCAGGCGATAGGCCTTGGCGCTACCGTCATAGCAGCCGCAGGGAACGCAGGGGCGAACGCGACGCTCTACTTCCCGGGCAACTGCAGGGGCGTGCTGTCGATTGGGGCTTCTACCCGGCAGGGGACGCTGGCGTCGTACAGCAATTGGGGGGAGACCCTGGCTTTCAGTGCGCCCGGAGGGGATGGCGCGAATCCGGTGCAGGTGGTGAGTGTGAGCGCTGATTTACCCGTGTTGACCCCGGCCACAGCAGTTGGCACAAGCTTTGCTGCGCCGCATGTTGCTGGGGTGGTGGCGCTGCTTCAGGCAATCAATGTGTCCTTGGACCAGGGGGGGGAGTATGTGCCGTGTGTGCCAGGAGGGGGATGCGGGGTGAAGGTAATTTTGAATGGAATTAGCAAAGAACAGAAGCAGGTAATCATGCCCCACCAAAATATTTCAAAATATGCCAATGATTCTCAACTGTTCATGACTGTAGTATGCTCTTGGTGTGCTGTAGGTACATATAATTCCCAGTGTTTCGGGACTTCACCTGGCCTATGTGAAAACTGTCCACCCACCCATTTCTGCCGTGGGGCGTATGGTCAGCCGACTGCCTGGACGACCATCACATGCTATGACGGGTTCTATCTCTCCACACCCCCTTCATCAACGAGCGATGGAGTTTGCACAGCATGCTCACCAGGGGATTTTTGTGAAGGGGGGACAGCAGCCAAAATCAACTGCCCTGCTGGCTGGTTTTGTTCAAGTGATGCAAAGGTGAAAACAGTGTGCCCTGCAGGATCATATTGCTTAGAAAGATCCACATCACCCACCCAGTGCAATGAAGGGACCAGTTCAGGTATTTCAGGAGCCTCATCCAATGTGTGCTTATTATGCAGTCCAGGCTTTTACTCTGACGCAAAGGGATTGACTGCTTGTAAAGAATGCCAGGAAGGATCTTTCAGTGCAGGAGGAGGTATCAGCCAATGTACACAATGTGAACCAAATAAAAACCAGTACCAAAATCTCAGGGGAACAACAGCTTGCAATGTATGCACTGGAAACAACTGTGCTGCAGGTCAGAACTACCAACAGTGCACAGCAACGCAGGACAGACAGTGTACAGTCTGCACATTGTATCCCAACTGCAGATATCAAAATACGATAGGATGTGTCAGGGATGGCGGCAGCAACATCCCCAGCTGCTCGTGTGCTCCAGGGTTTCAAATGAACAACAGCGCTGCAAGCAAGTGCGTCCAGTGCCCGCCTGGGACATGGAAGAGCCTCCAGAACTATGATGTATGCAATCCATGGATGAACGCCTCACAGTGTGAACAAAGTAAAATCTTCGTCCCAGGCACGCGCACGCAGAACAGTCAATGCATTGACTTCCCAACCCCTGCCCCTGATAACGCTGTCGTGCCGTTGGGGGAGGCGAATTGGATGTGTAATGCTGGGTACGAGAGATTTTCTCCATAGCTATTTGCCGTTCAATGAGACCAATGGAATGGTTGTATATATATATATATGAAACAATACTCTCCTGATGCTGTAAAGTCTATTCCATCAAGAGGAGAGAAAAAAGGAAAATCATGATATGTTCACGGTAATGTCAAAAACAAACCGTATAAATGGTAACTCAATGACTGTTTCCACCAATGAAGATCAGATCTTTGGTGTTGTTATGCTTTTTTTTTATTGTTTGTAGTGGATTTTCAGTGTATGGGATGGTTGACATGAATCATGCCTATTTCGAAGAAGGAGAGATGGCATCAGTAAATTCGAGTATTCATTCAGATATGGATATGGCTCAAGTTGGCAACGTGTCATCTTTTCTGTCAATGGCAGGGGAAACTTGTCCATATGGGTATGACGGGACAGATCCACAAGACAGATATTCAGGTGCTAAAAACTATAACTTTCTATGCCCAATAGGCAGCTTTGTTTGCAAATACACCATGTGTTTTGCCGTTGCCTGCCCCCGTTATGTTGAGTTCCAATGCTGCGACCAGAATGGAGTTCCTGGCGGGGTGTCCTTGTTCGGAGATAAGAGTCTTCCAGTGTCTACTTGCTACAATGCAGATTCAATTGGTTCTGGATTTTATCGATATTATAATGTATACAGCCTTCAAGGCAAATACGGTGGAAATGGAATACAGCCATACGGAACAAGTACCTGGTCCTTTCAAGCTGGATATATTAACTCGTATCAATCGTGCCTGGGCAGTGAAAGAATAGTAGGGTTTCATGGTTATTTTATTGAATGTATTGACCAATCTGTAATATACTGTAGAAAAACCTGCAACTGTCCTCCAGGCCAGTACAGACAGGACGGGGATTGTGTAAATTGCTTCGCGGGAACATACAGTCTGGCAGGTGCAGTCGATTACAGGGGATGCATATACTGTTCAGCAGGGTCATATAGCAGTTTTCAAGGTGCCACCACATGTCAGACATGCTCTCCAGGTTCATACAATAAAAACGTTGCTTATTTTGAATGTCAGGTTTGCTCATCGGGATCATACGCTGCCACTTCCGGTGCTTCCACGTGCCAAATCTGTGAGCCAGGATCATACAGTGCTGCTTTGGGTGCCACCGCGTGTCAGATATGCCCATTGGGATTATATTCTGCCACTCAAGGCAGTTCATCTTGCACTCTGTGTGCACAGGGTACATTCTCATCTGCACTTGGAGCCAGTACGGGTTGCTTACAGTGTGTTGTTGGTTCTTATTCCACGGGTGCTGGCGGCTATGCATGCATTTCGTGTCCAGGAGGGACATACTCCACTAACATTTTGAGCTCATCCTGTTCTGCCTGCATTCCTGGGAACTATGCAGGTGTGGGTTCATCTACATGCACGTCATGCTCCGCGGGCAGATACTCGACGGTTCCCGGAGCGTCATCCGTAGGTAGTTGCACTCAATGCGCCACTGACACATGTCTCTCTCCTGGCCAATACAGCACATGCGGCAACGGCACGAAAGGAGACTGTGGACAGTGCCAGGCCACCCTGCGTACAAGCACTTCCTATTATATAGTGTCAAGAATAACGGGATACGCGCTGAACTGCCCAATGAAAAACACCTCCTCCAAAGGGAGTTACAGAAACTGCACAGATCCCAGGATCCCCATGCAGATATTCTACATGACCTTCAAGACTTCCTTTTTAGACCTCGGGTCTTTCTGCATGTTCCAGGGCAACAGGAACAACCAACCCTATTTTCTGTGCAGTGCCCTGGATTTCTCCCCGTATTATGTGTGGTGGCAGGGCACCCAGTGGATGGGGTCTGCTGTACTAGGTGATTTGAACAATGCAGTCACTGGTCCCAGCGTGGATGGAAACCAGTACCTGTCTGGCGAATACCAACCAATGACCACCCTGTACTTGGAATTGCTGGATAACAGTGCAGCCTGGGAGATTCTCTGCTCCCCTGGCACCTATGCTTCAGCCGAGGGCAGCACTGCCTGCACATTGGCCTCAGCAGGTTATTACGCCTCCAGCTCAGGCTCAACTTCTCAATCGCAGTGCTCATCTGGACTTTTCTCCTACACAGGGGCGTCTGCTTGCGCTTCCACCTGTCCAGCAGGGTCTTACAAGGCTGCAAGTGGATCCCAGTGTCTTGTCACAAACCCAGGCAGCTATTCCACAGCTGGTATTTCAATCCAGTGCCCCAAAGGCACCTTTTCTAGCATGGAGGGTGTGACTGTGTGCACCAACTGCCTTGCAGGCACCTACAGCAGCGGCACGGGGATGGATTCCTTCGCCAGCTGCACTCTGTGCGCCCAAGGCAGCTACGCATCATCAGCAGCCCTTCCCAACTGCACAGCCTGCAGTGCTGGCAGGTACAATTCAGCAGTGGGCTCAACTACATGCTTGATTTGCACTTCTGCATGTCCAGCAGGCAGACAACTCCAGGGCATTTGCACCCCAACGTCTGACACCTACTGCACACCCTGCACGCTGGTGGCCAACTGCTTCTACATCGCTGGCACCCCCTGCGGCAACGCCACCAACCCCAACTGCCTTTGCACTCCAGGGTTTGAACTGATAGGCGGGCAATGCCAGCAGTGCAAGGCTGGATTTTTTAAGAGCACAAACTCATCCCTCCCGTGCGCCCCGTGGAATACGTCGCTGGTGTGCAGCCAGGGCTACTTCTCCTCCAACGGGACCCGATTTGCCAATGCTGCCTGTCTCCCATCCTGCCCTATACCTCCTGGAAACGCGACAGTCAAGGGCATGGGTTGTCAGTGGGGATGCAATGCAGGGTTCAATAATACAATGCCATGATTCAGCAATTTATCCAAGTACAGCACCATTCCCAATTCCTCTACTAACAAAAAAAAACTGCCCTACAGAAGATCAAACATTTTTTCACAGACAATAGTACACAATACTGTGTGCAAATAGGATCATGTCATTATAATAGCACAGTGTTCAGGTAAGATATTCCTTCTGTCGGTATAAAGGATAAATCCAACACTGCATGCTAGATGAGTTTGTTTGTTGTTCTGAAGTACCTCTGCACACACAATTTCTCCTTTCCCGTGTTTGGCGTTTTTCCTTCTTCGTCCCTGGAGTCTGCATCGCTTCAAAATTACCCCCCAAAAACTTCAAGAAAAAAGTAACACGCGATATGATGGTCCACGCTCCCAACGCCACGTTCTATCAACAAAGCATGCTGGTCAGGGTGGGCAAGCAGCTCTTTGATTTCAGAGGTATGGAGTACACGGGGAGAGAGTTTTGGGAGGAGTTTGTACACGACCAGGGAGGAGGCAGGTATCCCAAGCGGATCCACGTCTGGCCATCGCGGAACAGAGATAACCTCGTTGCCCTGGCGATCATCAGGGGAGGCGACGCTGCCGTCATGCTGAAACCTACCATCAAGGGCGTGCTGCCTTTGGTGTACGTGTGGCGCATCCAGCGGCTGTTTCGACGGAAACTGTTCGAGCGACGCGCGCTGGCAGTGATGATGGGCACGCACTGGCGATTGGGCGAGAGAAGCCCTCTGGCATGTCTGCCTGTGGACGTGGTGGTGGCTGTCATTCAATGGTCAAAGTTGCATGGAGGGAGGGATAAGGATGGGAAATCATGACGTCAACAGGGGTTACAACAGCGGTAGCAACCATAGCAGGATCTACTATTTGTAGCATTTGCCTCGATATGAAGAGGACAATGCTTCGGGTTGCTGCAGTAGCATCAAAAGGCCATCTGAATGAAAATTCATTACGCCGAGGCCCATCATGATTGAAGATGGCTCTCCTATTTGTTAAGTTGGGCCAACTCAAAGTCGACCGCCTGAAGATACAGCCGCGTATCAAATATTGAAGACCTGACCCAGGGCGTAGGATTGGGCGGAGCAGGCAGTCCCCTGAGCTGAGCGATCTCGGTTCTGAGCGCATGCTCGTGCGTAGTCGCCTCCTTAAGCATAGCGTCTACGTTGTCGAGGAGAGGCCCAATTTTTTGAGAATATTGTTGACGAAGAAGCTCGAGCTTTTCTTTGATTTCAATGTCGTCAGTCGCCATCTGGTAGTGGTGGTGTCTGTGGTGGTTCTAGTAATGATAAAGCTGCGCGAATTAATACGAATTAGTTTGAATTCCTTTTAGAACAATACAATTATAGCATTATTATTTTATAATGTAGGAGGTATTTTTGCTAGTTTGAATTCCTTTCAGAACAATTCAATTATAGCATTATTATTTTATAATGTATTTTTCATTTGAAACTTCAAAAAATGTTAATAATATTGAATTTTGACCTAATGGTCAAACTTGCATGGATTGGGCGAGAGAAGCCCTATGGCATGTCTGCCTGTGGACGTGGTGGTGGCTGTCACCCAATGGTCAAAGTTGCATGGAGGGATAAGGATGGGAAATCATGACGTCAACAGGGGTTACAACAGCGGTAGCAACCATAGCAGGATCTACTATTTGTAGCATTTGCCTCGATATGAAGAGGACAATGCTTCGGGTTGCTGCAGTAGCATCAAAAGGCCATCTGAATGAAAATTCATTACGCCGAGGCCCATCATGATTGAAGATGGCTCTCCTATTTCTTAAGTTGGGCCAACTCAAAGTCGACCGCCTGAAGATATAGCCGCGTATCAAATATTGAAGACCTGACCCAGGGCGTAGGATTCACGAAGGTGTATTGAGCGGCGGCGCGTTCATCTGTAAGAGCATACAAAAGTGCAGGCTTTTATTCTCGGGATGCGCGCTGCTGCGGTATGCTACTACTATCATTTCTGTGGGTGGATGGTAGCATTATTATTATTATTACTGGCATTTTTCAATGGTGGCAGAGCGCATATTTTCAAATTAACGCTACCAATCCCAACTGCCTTTGCGCCCCTGGTTTTGAACTGATTGGCGGGCAATGTCAGCAGTGCAAACCTGGATTTTTCAAAAGTACTAATTCGTCACTCCCATGCACCCAGTGGAATACATCGTTAGCATGCAGCCAGGGCTACTTCTCCTCCAACGGCACCCGCTTTGCCAACGCTGCTTGTCTCCCTTTATGCCCTGCACCTCCTGGGAATGCCACAGTGAAAGCTTCAGGCTGTGAATGGGGATGCAAGGCAGGATACAACAACACAGTGTTTAAGTGAAAATTAGTTTCTGTATGTGTAAAGCCAAGGAACCCAGGTTAAACAACACAATCCATCAAGGTTTTCAATGTTTGAATTCCATTGTTTAAATTGTTTCCAGTGCTGCAGTCCAATGGTATTCACAGCACTACAGAATTTGCAAATGGGATACATCAATGAGAATAATGATGACACAGTGTTCAATTGAGATTTTATTTCTACCTGTATAAAGGACAAATCCAACAGGGCATGCCAAATGAGTCTTTTTGTGGTCCTCAAGTACCTCTGCACACACAATTCCTCATCATTTCCCATGTTCAGCATCCCACCCCTGGAATTCACAGTGCCTGGAAACTTCTGGGATAGTAACGAAACCCAGCTTCTTTTCAACGACACTACTACAACAACTACAGATACTACTACTACCTCCCTTTTCAATGATTCCGCCTGGGATGTCTCAGAGACGTGCAACGAAATCAGCTACAGATTCGAGATCGAACAGCCTTTCCCCGAGGATCAGTACCACGATGACAACAACAACACCAGCAGCGAGCCACCAGCAGCGCTCTCCATGTGCCAGCCGTTTACGCCAGAGATTCCGCCGTGGTTCGCCGAGCTCTTTGGAGACAGTGTGTCCCTTCCCACCCTACTGGCCTGCGCCACTGTTTCAGAGGATGACAGCACAACAATGACTACGTGCGACGACTTGTGCTCACCGTGCACCCCAGGCACCTACGGCTCAGCCGAGGACCAGTGCTCCGCCTGCGCCCCTGGATCCCACAGCCCCGACCCCGGCGGCACAGCGTGCTTGGAGTGCAGCCCGGGTGGATTCGCCCAGACCAACGGCACCGCCGAGTGCGAGAACTGCGCCGCCGGCACCTACTCGGCCGACCCTGGCGCCACCGCCTGTAATCCGTGCACCGACGGGGCCAACTTCACCTCTGCTGCAGGTTCGACCGCCTGCATACAGTGCACACAGGAATGCCCAGCAGGAAAGGAATACTGGGGCCCGTGCACCGCAGCTTCCGACACCTTCTGCTCCCGCTGCCCTCCTGTTGCCAACTGCATCTACACCCAGACAGGGCCGTGTGGTAACAGCAGCAATGCCCCAAACTGCGAGTGCGTGGCTGGATTTGAGATGGTGGACGGGCTGTGTGTGGAGTGTTTGCCCGGGTTCTTCAAGAACCAAACAAACCCCTATCAGTGCGTGCAGTGGGATCCTTTGATTAACTGTCCACCAGACTCCTTTGCCATCAACGGCACGCGGTTCCAGGATGCAGCATGCATTGCACTTCCTTGTTCTGCTGGTGAATTACCAGACAATTCAACTTCAGCAAACGGAACAGAAGGGTGTGAATGGACATGTGAGGCAGGATTTAATAATACAATTATATGGGAATAATGAAAAAAAATCCACGTGTCTTCCACATGTTTTCCAACCTTGTAACAGAATGGCATGCCCGCTTTTACGAAATGTATTGGAACCTTGCACACCTCAAAATAAAGGGTTGCTTGGAAACCACTGGCGAAGATCGTCAGCTGCTGCAGGAGTTCACTTCGCTGTGGAAGCAGGCGGGTCAGAAAGGATGCGCATGGGAGCATGTTGAGCACAGCCCACTGATCCCAATAGGAGGAAGCAAAATATTTGCCACTGTCTTTCTTGGCGTGCCATGGAATCAGTTGATTCCGCTGGAGATCACACTTATCTCGTCTGAAAAACACCCAGTGCTTCACGTCTCCATTCTTCCCGAGTATGCCTGGCCCAACGAATATTTCCCATGCCTGAACGAGTATGGATCTCCTTGTCACATCATGGACGTGCTGCAGAACTACGTCCTGACCAAGAAAAACTGAAAAACAAACCATAAAAAGAACACACCCCTCATCCCATACTACCACAGAATCCCCTGATATTATTATCACCATCATATGTCCGACCTCGCCTACTACAAATTCATGCACCGACACCTCAGCGTCCGCGAAAGGGAGCTGCGCGCCATCAAGGACGAGTACGCGTTCCTGCAGTCGTGCGGCGGGGTGTCGTTGGAGGACATGGCCTACTACCGCGCATCCGTCCTGCGCCACACGCTTCCCCTCCTGCCCTGTCATCATGCGACAACAAGTGATGATGATGCAATCATTGTTAAACCAGAAAAGCCAGACTCCCCGCTCATCAGCCTGAAATCCTTGCTCCTCGACATCATCACCCGCGACCAGGCCGACAACATCAACAAGATCTGCCGCCACGTCCGCCCGCTCCTGGAGCGCGAGGGCATACGCACCTACTGCCGGCACCACGCCACGCACGTGCGCGCAGTCGACCAGCCGCGGGTGGCGGAGCTGCTGCAGCGGGAGGGGGTTGTTTAGTTAGGCTGTCTTAACAAAAGGCTTGTAGTTCTCCTTCGTGATGCGGATGCTCTCCAGCGCTGTGGGGAGGAAGGTTTTGGAGAAGCGGGCGTTGGCACCAATACTACTTGGAGAATGAAATACAAATGAAGGAGGGGGAGCTGTATTTGAAAGCACAATTTGTGGCATTGTTTGCTGTGGTTGTGGTGCTGACTGCTTTTGTTTCTGCCACTCTTGAAACGCTTTAAAATCTTCTGGCGACATGGATGTCTGCGATTGCTGCAGTATTTGCGATGGTTGTATAACTACTACCTGTGGCGCTTGAACCTGAGCAGCCTGCTGCTGTGCTTGAGCTGCTGGGGCAACCTGCTGCACAATCACTGTTTTGGTCTTCCTGCAGCAGCAGCAGTACACACACAGTGAAATAACCACCACCAAGATCAGAATCGCCAGCAAAGTTCCCGTCGTATTATCTGTTGCCTGCGGCAGGACATTGACGTAAACTGTTTGTCTTTCGATCACATACTGCACCAGGCTGCGCGAGTCCTTGAGCTGGTCAAGGTTGCTCACCGGTGCGTTCGGCGCTACGTTGGAGGAGACCACAATAACAATGGTGTTCAGATTGGCAGCAACATCGGCAATAGGTTTCTTGGTCACTATGCCCAGATTGATCCCTGAGAGGGGGGGGCCTGCTAAGCCCAGCAAAACCCTTCTATTATTATTATTATTGCTTGTATAGCCAGGACACACCCCATTGGTGCAGAAAGTGGTAACGTTGTTGACTGTAATGGAAAGAACCGTCACATTGCAAAGCTCTGCAGCCGCCTCCTGCGTGCACACTGCCCGTGAGACATTGGTCACCAAATCGGCCAGCAGCGCTGCGGTGATCTTTGTGTTGGTCTGATTGATTGTCAGCGACGCTACTGTAGCAAAGGCAACAGGCTCAGAGGTGCTGGTAGTTGTTGGCGGAGCGGTGGTGATCAAAGGCGTTGCTGTTGTTTTGTTCCAGACAGTGCTTGAAACAGCCTGAGAAGTTTTAACAGTAGAAGATGATGTAACCATTTTAGTCAAACTACTACTACTACTACTACTCCTAGCTGCCTGTGTTGTCGTTGTGGCGATTCTAAACACCGTAGTAGACACAGGCTGATTCCCTCCTCCTCCACACAGCACGGTCCCACACGAGGAATCCCCGTTGAAACAGTACCCTGTTGGCGGCGGCGAACACGCGACACACTCCCCTGCGCCCGACGGGCAGCCACTCTGGCTGTTGATCCTTTCGCCCAGGTTACAGGTTGCCTTGCACAGGTTGCACACATTGCCCCCGCTGCCCTTCCAGAAATTGGTGTTGCACGTCCAGGCCACACACCCAGCCGCTGACCACGACGCGTTGGCTGGAAGATTGTCCGGATTGCATGGCGAGCACACCGTATCGCCGCTCACAGTGCACGCCTGCGTCTGAGTGAAGCCTGGGCCGCACGCCTTGCACGCCACACACTTGGCATCCGCGCTGGCAGTGCACGGCTGGAGGAAGTTGACACCGCCAGTGCATGTGCGCTGTGAGCACTGGATGCAGGCGTCGCCCGACAGATAGGACGAAGCAATGCACACCTTCCCGCACGACCGCGCATCACCCAGCTGCGTTCCGTTGGAGGTAAAGGCTGCGTTTTCCGGAAGAGTGCAGGGCATACAGGTCAGGCAGGAATTATAATCCTGTGGATACATCTGGTAGTACCCTACACTGCACGGCGCGGGTGGAGGACAGGCGTTGCACTGGCTGCCTGTTTTCAGATATCCCTGTCTGCAAGTCCAGTCACACCCGATTTCATGGACAGCGTTCTCAGGAAACGGTGGGCAGGCCAGGCACTCGTTTCCAATTTCCGAGTACCCTGTCTGGCACACTACCTTGCAGAAGTCCCTAGCATTGAACTTGGGGTCCGTCGGTTTGGTCCACCCCTGTTGATTGGGAACGGTCAAAACACCAGGACAATTCACGCACTGAGGCGCCGAAGTAGGACCACACGTACTCATGTTGAGAAACTGATTCGCCAGACACCGTGCAGGATCAAACTGGCACTCGATGCATGAGCTGCTGCTGCCACCGTACCACCCTTTGCCTTCGAACCACCCACCGGTACGCTTCCATGGGGAACACTGCGTATTGCATTGGCTACAGTCTGACGTTCCAGTGGTCAGAGAGCAGGTCCCATCCCCCCCTGCATACGACAGCTGCTCCGGTACAGCATCACAGGCAATGTAAGAATAAAACGTTCTCGACGCAGAAGAGAGCAGCAGCGCTGAATTATCCGAAAGCAGCGTTGGCCTTACCCCCCAGGGCAGGTTCGAAAGCGCCTTCGACTCCGACACCGGCCGAAACCCGTACGGCGCATCCTTGACGCATGGACCCCCGTTCACGCTCAAGGCCTTGCTGGAGCCACACAGTCTGCACACGGCCGAGTGGGTGCGATTGCACGGCGAGACCGTCTCGGTGCCGTTGGCGCACACAGGACAGGGAACGCAGACGTACTTGGCCGAGGCGGGGATGCTCCTCCCTTGGAGATCTGTCTCGAAATCAGGGGCCAGCACACCGTTGATATCTCGCCTGTATGTCTCGCCATCTCCGCACACGGGCTGGGGGTTGCACGCATCGTTTGACCGGTAAAACCCGTCGTTGCACGCCCAGATGCTGCAGCGGTCGATCCTGGGCTGTCCATCGTCTATGAAGCGGGCGTCTGGAATAGGGAGACAGTCCTGAACGGTCCCTGGATTCAGCCTGGAGCATCCAACCAGCTTTTGACCAACACCCACCTTGGACGTCCCACAGCAATAATTGTTCTTCGCGGCAATCAACAACCTGGTATCAGCATCGCTGTAGGATTTGCTTCTGTAAGTATTGTACAGTGTCTGAAAATTCCCTGGCAGCATCGATGCTACAGCGTCCTGCAACTCATACCCCACCACGCACTTCCACGCGCACACAAACGGACTGTAGTACGCCCCCACCTCCACCTGCAAGTACTCTGAATTCGCGGTCTTGATCAACGTGCTGCTGCCGTCGCACTGCTTACACGCCGACACCCCCGTATCCGTGGGCAGGGTGAATGATCCGCTGGGACACTGCACGCACGCCGCGGACGACACCGCACCCGTCCTGTCGTAGTACTTGCCCGCCTCGCACCCCCTGCACCGGGTTTCCGTCCCGTCGTTGTAGTACCCAGCATTGCACTGGACGCACGCCGACGCGCACGAAGGACAGGTCATCTGGTTCGCATAGACGCACTGCTGAGCCCCAGAAGAAGAATTCGAGCACGTCACGCATGCTGACATCCCAGCCGTACTACCCGTCCATGCCGGACAGCTGGTGCAGACGGAGCTTCCCGTGAAATAGCTGAACTTCCCCGCCTCACACAGCGTGCACTGCGCCGCCCCGGTCCCCGCGCTGTACTTGCCCCGGGCGCACTCCTCGCACTTACCCGCAGTCCCCGTGCCACTGGCGTACGTGCCAGTCTCGCATGGGGTGCAGAGTGTGGGGAATCCTTCGGGGGAGTACGTCCCTGCTGCGCAAGCGGCTGCCGCGTTGAGGAGGAGGAGGTCTTGATCTTCATTGTCGTAATAGACATTGCTGTTTTTGCCAGTAGATGATGATGATGATGTGTGGTTATTATTAGTAGTAGTAGAAACATCATCTATCATTACCGCAGAAGTAGTCAGTGTAAAAACAGGATCCATTGCTGCTTCTGTTGTCATATCATCCTCAAAAGGTATAGTGGTTTCAAGAAGCATCTCTCGTATTGCAGGAACCACGTCCTCCTCTTCCTCATCACCCCCCACTGAATAAAACCCTGTATCAGCACTCTGAACACACACGATGATCAAAGCTGTTATTACAGCAAGAACCGCCAGACTCACACCAACGTGTCTTCCCATATCAAAACACAACAAACGCACGGGTTAAATACTCCCAATCGGAATGCAGCATTTACTAAACCACAGGAAGATTGGCAACCACCGCCTGGATCAGCGACTTGAGACACGGATTCTCAATCAAACGCGCGTCCGTGAGCGGCTCGTCCGAATCAGGGTCGGTGGCGTACTGCCGAATCCAATCCTGGATGGCGGATCGCTCATAGCTCACACCCGAGGACACTAGTATCACTGGGTCGTTCATAATCTCTCCAGATAGTGGGCAGCTCAGGGCACTGATCAAGGCGTTAGAGGCCATTTTGCTGTTTGAAGTGTTCCACAAAAAGAATTGTAAATTGTTTATTTTTTTGAAATTATTTCTGAGAATAATCTACAACAAAACTCAACCAAAACCACTATTTAAAACTCCTCACAACCCATGCTGCACAGTCAGGATGCCTTCATTTGCAATTTCTACCAAGCGCCCCACGTTTTTCCTCGACCTGGACCAGTGCTCCTTGTACGGCGAGGACTGCAATGACCTGATCACGCTCACCCAGAGCACGCAGATGCCAGAATCCAGCATCAAGGCGCTGATGCTCACGCTCATCAACCCGGCGATGCTCCGCGCGATGCGAACGCTCCTTGCCAGACACCCCAACGCGCGCGTGTGCATCTACACTCGAAAGAGCGGCTTCATCGCCATGCGCGCCGTCCCGCGCCACATGCTCAAGGCAGGCGAAGCCTACTTCCCGTCGGACACCGCAGAAGACGACATCTTCGAATCCAGGGACCCGCCCATCCATCCATCCATGATCAACCCGTACAAACGCATCTTTCTCGCGCGCCAGATCATCCAGGAATCGCTGGGGCTCAAGTCCCCACCCGAGCTCATCATCACTGCTGTGACCAAGAGCGTCAAACGCGCGTGTCTCACGCTTCTCGACCCCCCGGCAGATCCAAACACCGCGTTTCTCTGGGACGACAACGTGGAGATCGCCAGCGGCTTTCACGTCATCCCAGTGCCCAAGTACAACGCAGTGCCCCCGTCAGTGGCTCCGTTCGTGGAACAGCAGCTGGACGCCATGTTCGAGGGGCGAAAGCTCGATGGCAGGCGACACGCGGGCACGATTTCATTCCTGAAGGGCGCTCCCCCGAGCCATTCGTGCCTCAATTCCCTGACATACAGCGTATTTGTCCGCGTGGCGAAGTCGGGGGAGGAAGTCGAGTGGACTCTACCCGAGCTGGTTGACGATAAGGCGTTTGCCATGTTTATTGTGCTGGTGTTGATCTGTTACCTTGCCAAGGAATAGACAGTAAGGCGTGGACCGGAGGTTTCGTCATTTTATGCCACCATGATTGTAGATACAAGTGAGCTAATGGTCAAAATAATGATATTAACGGCATTAATAATATAATAAAACACGTAAAACCCAGCTGAAATCCCGTTCCACAACACAAACATTTTAAACATGATTTCTACACCCCAATCAAAACAAACTTAAAAACCATCTCCACAACAACACAGCTTCAAACCACCATAATGCAACTGATCCCAGAAACTCCCAGCCATCACCACCTCCTTCACCCCCTCTCCCACACAGAAACACTGCTGCAATCCCTCACCGCAGCCAAGATCGAAGCGGCGCGTACCATATGGGTGTACTGGAGCCGCAGGTTTAAGCACAGCACCCTCTGGCGTCTCATCGACAACGCGCGCAGGCTCAAAATCACCAAGGAGGATACCAATGGGATGGGGTGAGGAATTATCATTATTACCTTCTCCTCCTTTTCTTGTCACAAAAATCCCACCACTGACAGAGGCTCTATGCAACAGACCCGATGAGCTGAGCATGCTGGTCGAGGACGGGGAAGCCATCCAAGCCATGCACCGCCTCATCATACGGCTTGCCTTCAAGACCTCATCTAAAATTTCTTCCTGCAAATGCGCAAATGCAATGAACCTGACGCCCCAGCACACCCGGAAGCTTCTCTTCATGTTCGCCATCCAGAAACACAAGGAAACCAAGCTCCTGGAAAACGACGATCCGAAAATCGCACAGGATGTCCTTCATGCATCAGCGCAGATGCGGCAGTGCTTTTTTGCGATTACGAATATTGTGCATAGGTTTAATGATTTCAGCCTGGTCGACAAAAAGTTTACAAGCACGTTTGGCTGCCGTCTGGTCCGGTACATTAACTCCTTGACGGCCTGGACCGCGCATCACAACAAGAGAAAGAGGAATGTGTCAGCCGCAGCCACCACCATCGCCCGATACTGGCGCGCCCGGTTCAAGCGCAACACTCTGTGCCTCCTCATCAGCCGAGCGCGCAGCTTGGGGATTTCCCTCGAGATTACTGCGCGTATGGGGTGGGTGATGTTTGCTGATTTTCGTTTTCTGCGAGGCCCCAGCATAACACTTCTTTCTACCCCACAGTGTGAGAACGCTCGAGAAATTCACCGGCGTCCCCTGCGTCCAGCGCTCGATGCACCAACTGCTCTCCCGCCTTCTCTTCCTGACGGATTCGGACTTTCGCCGCACCGGATTGACGGGCACCGACTACACCTACACCCGGCGCGCGCTCTTCTCGTTCATGCTCTACCACTTTCCTGAAAATGAATGCCTGGACTTTCTGGATCCCATCGAAGCGCAGTCCGTCCTCAAGTCAGCAAGGGACTTTGTCCTCGCCTTCACCAGTATCACAGACCAAGCACACGCCCGCCAAGACATGCAAAAGGTCGACAGCGCCCTGCGCGATTCCTTTGGCGACATTGTATACTCCTTCTTCAAGACAATCGGGGCGTGGTGCGATCGGTTCAACGCGGGGCGCGTCGCCGAGATCTTCAGCTCGCTCAAATCCATCTGCGAGAAAAGGAGTAAAAAACATCTCACCTTTGTCGAGTCCAAGATCCAAGAGCTGCGCGCGGAGTACCAGCAACTCAACGGGAATCCGCACGCATTCGACGCCAAGCTCAGGGAGATCCGGTACTCCATGGACATCATGCGGCGCCTCCACGCCCTCTACGACAACGCGCCCAGCCCCAAGAATTCCGACAACATCGAGACCCTGCGCAACTTCTACAAGAGTATGAACGGGCCAGACAGTTTGCTGAAATTCGACTCGGCCAACAGGAAGCGCTTGATCCGACACTTCCAAGGCGTGGCGCAGAAGTTCGACCAGGAGGTGAAGGAAAGCCTTCTCAAAAAGCCCACGCTGGGGGTGAAGGCCGCAGCCACCGCTGGATGCCCTGTCAGCGAATCGTTTCAGCATGCAGTGGAAAGCACCCATGATCTCATCCGCAGGCTCAAAGACAGGGAAGCAATCATCATTGACACAGCAAACGAGGAGAAACTCCTTCTGGCAAACTGCAGGAAGTGGGCCAAGCTTCACGTTGATGTCATACCCGCTGAAAAGGGTACTGGATCCACTTTCCCCGCGAACAACAGCATCGCCAGTGCCGTCTTCAAGCACGACAAGGTCCCCGACTACAAGGCAGCAGAGTACACGCTCATCGTCTCTAACCTCAAGCCCACCACTACCCTCTTTGACTTGGGCGACGCCTACCCCTGCTTTCGCCAATCCCGCATAATCCACCGCATCGAACACGGGCTCTGCTGCATGGCCCTCGTCGAGACCAAGTTCGCGCCCTACCTCGTCTTCATCCGGGGAGAGAATGACTGCAAAGTGCATCTCGGCACCGCCAACAGCACGATTCGCGTCACGGCTGAGTGCTCCGACAAAGGGGCTGTGGCCAGGGACTTCCGTCTGGACCTGGTCCTCGTCGAGATCAAGTTCTGCGCTGCGTGCGGCCAGCCGGCCAAGAACAAGTGCACTGTCTGCTGGAGCAACTGCCGCGCCTGCATCCGCTACTGCTCCCGCGAGTGCTTCCGCGCAGACTACAAGCGCCACAAAGGCGTGTGCGGGAGGGACTTCGGAGAAGTGTGGGAGAGCGCGTCGTCAGCCTGAGCTAGTGGCAGTGGTGAAAGATTCCTATGCTGAGCATGAGAATGTTGCGTCAGAAAAAAAATGCGTGGTGAGCCGACAGGGTGATAGAGAACGCACCGCTTCAAAACAAAATCCTCAAAACACTAGGACCAA
>CAYQOJ010000001.1:28793-59211 GCA_964419105.1 uncultured Methylococcus sp. | reverse complement strand
CGGCCGCCGCTCGCCGCAGGGCTGCGGCCACGGATCCGGCTCCCTCGAAGCCGCCCAGGCCCAACCCATCGAACACGACCGGCGGCGGCTCGTCGGCCCGGGCCGGCGGGGTGGCCGTGGCTGCGGCCAAGGCCAGGCCGAGCATCGCCGTCAGCGCGGCATGCCAGCGGCGGCGGTCGGCGATGCGAAGCGTGGCCACCATGTCCTCCATCGTTCTCTCTATCGACAGCGATCGCCGCCGCAGTTGCGGCGCGACCCTGCCGGCTGCGCAAGCGGCAGCGATCAACCGGTCTTGCGACGCGGGAACAGGGGGATTGTGGCGGGCCGACGCCGCCCGGCGTGACGTCCGCCGCCCAGGTGGGTGCAGTCGAGCGCCTCGAGCACCCGGGCGGCCACCTCGACGGCCAGGGCTCCGGCGGTCGCCGGCACCAACGGTTCGGCCCCGGCGCGGATCGCCGCCAGCAGGTCGTCATGCTCACCGACGATCGCGTTGGCATCGGGCACGGTCACGATTTCGCGCGGCAGGATCTCCGTGAAAAATCGGTCCTTGAGCGCCATCCGGTCGCCGGAAGGCACGTCCGACGCGTTGAACCGCCCGTCGCGCACCTCCTCGGACGGGGCGACGACCTCGACGGTCTTGGCCGTCAGATCCACGACGAACACCGATGTCGCCGCCGACATGTACACCTTCCCGTTGACAGGGTGCACGGCAAAGCGCATGCGCGAGTCGGTCCGGTCAAACACCGACACCATGGAATTGACGAAGAAGGAGTACGTCCGCGGGTAGTGCCAGTACGTGCAGGCGCCGCAGATGTTGCACCTGGAGGTGTTCCCAGGGGACCAGGAGCCCACGGGGCAGGCGATGCACACCGACGACGACTGCGCAGCCACAACAGACGACATGGAGCCTGCGCTGCAGCCCGTGCACGTAGCGGCCCCGCCGAGCGCGTACGATCCTTGCCAGCACGGCTTGCAGTCCACGCTCCCCAGCAGCGGCGTGTAGTACCCCGGGGAGCATGGCTGGCACTGGAACTGCCCGGGGGAGGCGGTGAAGTACCCCACGTCGCACGCGGCACAGGTGGAAGGGGAGGTGGCAGAGGTGACCATGGAGAACGTGCCCGCATCGCACAGGGTGCAGTCGCTGAAGCCGCGATTTGTTTTGTAGCTGCCGGCGCTGCAGGGAATGCACGACGCGCCCGAGAGGGTGTAACCGTAGTCACAGGTGCAGTTGCCGGGGAAGCTCGACTTCGGAGGAGACCACATGTGCGCGGGGCAATCGTTTCTGACCCCTGTCCAGCACCACGCCCCTTCCTCGCACATGGTGCAGGGGGTGTTCTGCAGCCCGTAGTACCCGCGGTCGCAAAAACACTGCGACGAATTGACAGCGCCCGGTGTCGAGGTTGCGAACGCGGTGCATGCGTGCTTGCTGCCGTCGAAGCAGTACGATCCTGGCTCGCATCGCACGCAGTCGGGGGCAATCCCGTAGTACCCGTCGTCGCAGACGCACTGCGTGACCTCGCTGGCGTTGGGCGGCCCGTGGGAGTGGAGCGGGCAATTCCCGACCTGGCCTCCCTTGCAGACCTCGTCGGAGCTGCAGATCGTGCATTGCGACGAACCGGGCTCGGACTTCGATCCGTCCGGACACACCTGCCGGTGATTGCCGCCGGTGCAGAAGTAATTGGTGTCGCACTGCGAGCAGGGGGTCCAGCCGACTTGGGAGGTGACCTTGCCGTAGTACCCGGGGCGGCAGTAGCAGTCACTCTGGGATGAGGAGCCCGCAGCTGACAGGGAGTTTGCAGGGCATTCGAAGATCTGCTGGTTCGCGCACCAGCGGTCGGCCAGGCACGGTTGGCACCCGATGTTCAGGGTCCGCAGGGACACGCTGGGGCTGCTGATGACCACAGTGCCGGTGATTTCCAGTGTGAACAGCGTGGGTGGAGCAGCTGTGGTGGTCTGGATCACATACTGCTGCAGCGAGGAGGGGGATGAGACCGTCCAGGTCTGGGAATCGGTGGCCGAGGAGCTGAGCGTGAGGGTCCCCGTGCCGTACGCCCACACCGACACCATGTAGGGGTAGCCTGCAAACACCCCAATCGGATTGATGGACTGGGAAAACGTGGTGTTCACAAGCTGGAGCGTGGAGCTCTCGACCGTCTCGCTGTAGGTGGCGAAGTGAGGGACTTGAATGTTTGCCGTCTCCAGGAGCTTGAGATCCGCCACGCTGGTGTTGTACACCCACTGGCCCGGTGACACCGTTTCAAAAGTTGCAAGCCACACCGCCGAGGAAGAGGTGTTCATCTCCGCCACGACGCGCACTTTGATCTGTGAGGCGGTGGGGGTGATGAAGTCTGTCGACGTCTGGACCCATGAGGGCGAAGCCATGGCGCTGGACGGGATGGACTGGGTGGAGAAGATTGAACTGAACGGGCCGTTATTCTGAGACCATTCGACGCTGAACGCGACGCTGCACGATGCTCCTGTCGTGCACATGTAGCGGAACTGGAAGGCGATGGGGGACCCTACTGCGGCTACGGCGACTGTCCTCTGCAGAATAGCTTTTGGCCTGTCGACTGCGGCGTTGAGAATCAGGCCTGCGACCAGCGATCCAGGGAACCAAGGTGTGGATGGGAAGCTGCCTATACCGCCGACGCCTATATTGACAGTGCCCAAACCATACCAGCTGCTGGTTCCCAGACGCACGGGCGTGGCTGCTGTGCACGTCGTGAGCAGGCCGCACATGTAGAGAGCGATGTTGGTGTGGGTGCCCGGCCCAGGACACGGCGAGCATGTGGCCGAGCCAGGAAGCGACGAGTACCCCGCCTGGCATGGTGTGATGACGGACCGGGAGCACTTGCTGCCTTGGGGACACACGGTGCATGTGTCATCGGTCTCGCGGAGCATGTACTTGCCGTTCTCGCACAGGCCCTGGCAGTTTCCATCGCTCAGCTGCCTCGTGTCCGAGGGGCACTTGCAGTCAAACACGGAGGAGGTCCCGGTGCCTACCGTCGACGGAATCATCGCCCGGTGTTCGTAGGTGATCTGGACCGACCAGTACCGGGATGCTGGGTACACGTTGCCCACAAAGATGTGCGAGGCTGTGCTGACGTTGGAGGTGGCGGGAAACTCCATCGAGTAGTAGTGGGTGTTGACGTCGGCCAGGTCGTACGGGATGCACGCGGGGCCGGTGAATGCCCACGCAAAGAACTCATACTCGTTGAGGTACGGGGTCCCCGTAGGCACAGCGGTTCTGACGTAGTATGGCGCAGCGTCTGAGTACTTGAAGGTCTGCAATCCTGCGTTCACCGTTGTCCGCGTCGTCCCCACGTGCCTGACGTCGAACTGGACGTTTCCCTCCCACGCATTACCCAGGACAGTGGCACCGAAAATCATGGGCGTCACCGTGCACCCGGCTCGATCCGCAAAAAACGACCACTTGGTCAGGTAGTTGTCCTGGGACTGGGTGAGATATCCGCGCAGGATGTATACCTTGTCTTCGCCAGGCGGCACCGTGCTGCGGTTGACGGAGGGATCGAAGAGCTCGTTGAACTGGGTGGTCTTGAGCACCTGCAATCCGCCTGGGCAATCCTGGCACGCACCGGAGCCAGCATTCGCCTCGAAGGTCCCGATGGGACACAGGGTGCAATCCGTGCTTCCCGGATCTGAGTACGATCCTGCTGGACATGCGGTGAGCTGATTGTTGGTGCATCGGTAGCCAGCAGGGCATTGCAAGCACTGGTAGAGATTGGTGCGGAAGTAACCCGGATCGCAGTTGCACTGGGAGATGAGCGACGACGATGCGAGCGACGTGCTGTGCGCTGGACACGATGTGAGCACCCCCGCCTGGCAGTAGCTGTTAGTAGGGCACGCGGAGCAGCTGGTGCCGTCGGGTGAGGGGTTCTGACCGTCGGGGCATGTGGAAGCTGCAGGATGCACTGCTGCTACTAGAAAAAGAAGCACAGAGATAACCATCATACTAGGAGAAGTAAAAAAATAACGATGACACCGCTCCATGCTGCAGTGTGCTGATGCGGGTGTTATATACGGGAATTACCTTACAGTAGACGTTCTCACGGCAGACGGTGCATACGCTGGTCGATTCGTTGAGGTTGTCCTTGATGGGCGTGTCCTCGAATCCGTCCAGGCACACGCAGTTGGACACGCGGGACGAGCCAGGCAGGGAGGAGCTGTTGTTCGGGCACTGATTCTTGATCCCGGTCCAGCACCACGCGCCCGCCTCGCACAGCTTGCAGCGGGTGTTGTTGGTGCCGTAGAAGCCGCGGTCGCAGTAGCATGACATGGTCCCTGTGCTCTGGGGCGGGGAGACGGCGTTGAGGGTGCAGGCCTCCAGGGCGAAACCGCCGGTGCAGAACGAGTTGGCGGGGCAGCGGGTGCACGCGACCGAGCCGTTGCCGTAGAACCCGGGGTAGCACGAGCAGTCCAGGATCGAGTCCGAGAGCGCGGGGGCGTACGCGTTGGCGGGACACAGCCCCAGCTTGCCGCTTGCGCAGAAGGTGTCTATGGGGCAGGGAACGCAGCCGGTGCCGTTGGACGCGTCGCCCTCGTAGCCGGGGAGGCACGTGCACTGGGTGACTGAGGTGCTGCCCTCGGGCGAGATGGAGTTTGCAGGGCAGGACGCGGGGACGTAAACGGGCGGCGCCGAGCTGGCGTAGCCTTCCACCGTGGCGTTGGCTTTCAGGATGGCGGCTTGTGTGGTGGCGGTCTCGTTGGCTACGATGACTATGGAGAAGGAGACTGAATCGGTGGTCACCTGCAGCAGCTGGCGGCGGGGGTAATTGGGTAGAAACTGGGAACTTCTTCTGATGCTTAGGAATTTGTAACCAGGGATCAGGGGCAAGAATAGATTGCTGAATGTTATTATCGAGGCACAGGGTGCTGGAAACTGAACCAGCAGGATAAATCTCATCACGAGCAGAAATCCAGTGTATCTTTGCATCATCGTCATGGTTTCACACGCAGAAAATGTCTTTAAATACGCTGACTGGAATCAGCGAACGCATACTACAGTGCTTCTTACGGGGGCGATTTATTTATTTTTCCCGTACTTCTCCTCCCACGCCCTAAACACCTTGGAGGATTCAAACAGGGCGACCCAGTTGGGATCAACCCCCTCCTTTTTGAACAGCGGCGCCCACCACATGGACACTCTCTTCTTCATGAACTTGTCGAGCGTCCCCTCCGTCAGCGCATCGTGGAAGCCGACGGCGAGGGGGTTTGCCTTCACAGCGTCCTCGGAAAACCCGACGATCTGAAGACCAGCGGAGCTTCTGGCGCGGCTCAGGGCGACATAACACTGCCCGGGAGAGAAGCAGCCCGTGAGATCCACCAGCACGCGATCCAACGAGGTCCCCTGGCATCGGTGAATGGTCAGGGACCACGCCAGCTTGAGGGGCACCTGGAAGCGCTTGCACTCCCCCGCGTTCCAGACCCGGTGCTTGAACTCCACCTGGCCGCAGAGCATTTGCTGGCCGTTGTGGAACAATACCACAGGGTAGGAGATATGATGATGCTGCGCTGTTTTGATGAGCTCCAGCTGCTCGATCAGGTCAGCGCGCGTTGTCTCGTCCATGCAGAGGCCTATGCGGGTGGTGAGGTCTTCGATCGATTTCTCCCTCGTCATAAAGTACTTGACCACCCCGCGGCTGCCGTTCACGAGCACCTTGTCCAGGTTCTGCGTGAGGATGACCTGCGCGCCTACCTTCAGCGAGACCCTCTCCGGCACCTGGTTGTTCTTGAAAAAGGGGTCCCGCAGCAGCTTTTCGTGAATCCAGCCCGGGGCACCTTCGTCTGGGTACACCGCATCCCGCGCCACAAACACTTGGCATTCGGACGGGAGCGCGTCCAGGTTGGCCTGGTTCTCGGAGTCGACGTCCTTGTTGCGCGCGTACAGCAGCGTGGGCTTGATCTCCTCGTCCTGGGGCAGCGCCCTGACGCATGAGGCGATGAAGGACCGCACCTCGTCGTCCACCACCCCCCGCCGGAGCTTGGTCAGCGCCGTTATCATTCGGGCCTCGCTCTGCCGGTAAATGGTCGTGAGCTCGGCGATCGCAAAGCCCGCGTCTCGCCAGCACACCGTCTGGAACACGTAGCTCTGGAACTGGTCCACGTGCACGGGGATGTTGTCCGGCTTGGGATCCGACGACAGCAGCACGGGGCACTTCGAGGCCAGCGACACCCCCTTGCATATCCCGGGCAGCTGCAGGAAGTCCCCGCTGAAGATCAGCTGCACCCCGCCGAACGCCTTGGACGGGGCCCGCCGAAGCTCCCTGATCATCGCGTCCAGCCAGTCGAGGTACGCCGGCTCGATCAGCGACACCTCGTCGACGATCAGGCACGCCATCTGGCGCCACGCATCCCGCTGCTTCCGGCACTTCTCAAAGTCGGACACGACGTTCGGCACGCCCGCCCCCGCGACGGAATGCAGCGTCTGCCCCTCCGCCTGCACCGCCGCAATCCCGGTCGACGCGGTCACCGCCACGCGCTTGGCCCCGTACTTCCGCCGCATGGCCTCGGTGATCTGTCGCAGGACGAACGTCTTGCCGGTGCCCCCGACCCCGGTGAGGAACACGTTTTTCCCGGAGAGGCAGAGGTCCAGGATGCCGCGCTGTGTGGGGTCGAGGGAGGCTGTGTCTGATGATAACAACTTAACTCGTTTGTTGGCTGTTTCAGTGGAGTAGTGGAAGATATCGCTAGGACCAGTGGCAGTGGCAGCAGCACTACGCTTATTGATATTTGTTTGCATTGTTGTACAATGGATTTTTTCTGTTGTTTACAGGTTTTTGCCGCGTGTGCTGTAGTTTTAAACTTTCCACATCTTTTGGGGTAATATAAAAAACAACAGAATATTTGAAATATATTTTCATAAAAAACACTCTCATCATCATCTGTCCCTCCCTTCAATGTTTATTTCCGTTGAAAGACACCAGTTTTAATGCCATGGAAAGTTCAATCAACAAGATCTACATCTTTCCTCACTGGGCCCGAGCAAATACAAAGTATTCGTTTGCCCTTCCTTCGTCCTGTTTAACTGCGCGATGGCTTGAGTCACGGGCACGCTGCATTTGACGGGCTATGGCTCCCCAATTATCGTTGTGTTTCCAGTATTGTTCAGGATGTTTTTCCTCCAATTCTGAGCGAAGGGCGATTAGCTTATTGAGTAGCGGTGTTTCCATGGCGACGAATGCATCCTCATTGTACATAGGTCCCTGAAGCATTTTGAGGATAGTTTTTGTATCCTCTTTTTCAAGCCTTCCATTGAAATTGCACCTATGTAGAAACACCAGATACTGCCAGTGAAACCTTGGCTCAAATCCAGGAAAACACTCCCGCATTTGTCTCATTTTCTCATTGTTGTAGATATTTCCTGGTGTGTATTTCCACGCCTTCAACTGAGCATTCAAACAATTAAAAAAACACCTTGCCTCAAAGAAGAAGAAGAAGAAGAACATATCTCACCTGATCAACATCAAATGGATCATCTTGAATTGGCTGAAGAAGAGGATCCACTTCAAAATCCCTGAATGCAAAGGGTTTTTCTAACTCGACACATAGCCCATTGATCTGATCCAGAAGCCTCTCCCTGAAATGGAAAATGACTGGTTTTGGATACAGTGGCCCGCTCAGAAGACCCAGATAGAGGCAGTGCTTGTCGTCTGATTTGCTGGCTTGCTTGAAATCTGTGTATGATAAGGCGTGATCATAGTAACGACGGAATGTTACATCTGAAAATGGAAGAGCTGGAGCCACTCCTTTCAAGCTCCTGCGGTTTGGATGCTCTGTAAGTTTTCTATGCTTTAAATGCGAAACAAATTCTTTGAGATGAGAATATCCATTTTTCAATTGCCAATCTTCAATCTGTTAGATGAACAGTCAGATTTAGACTGTATAGAAAAAAAAATCAGAATAAAGTTTGCTACCTTATCTCCTGTCGAAAGATTCACCAAAGCAGTTGACAATCCAGCATTTGCAATCATCAATGTACTTTTGTCTGCTTCTGCCTTTTCACGCAGCTGTCTTTCCCTCTCTGCTTCTGTTTTAGCAATAGCTGATTCTTCCAGAGCCACAATTTCACTTTGGAGAGCAAGATTGGCCTTTCTGGTCTGAGCAGCTGTTTTTCCTTCCTGTGACTTGGTTTTGTGTTTCTGTGCTGCTAGTTCAACGCCTCTGTGCTCAAGCTCCATGTCTTTCTTTTTGTTGACAGTAGCAAGGTAGTTCAGCGCAGTATGCTCATCCAACAGCTGATCCAGGGCAAGCACTTGCTGAGATTGCACCAAGCTGATTTTCTTCACATCTTTTCGAAGTTTTTTCAAAGACGCTCTGGTTGATAGGTCAGATGACGACGTGCTGCTTTTTGATGATGTTGAGTCTCTGCTGCTCTCGTCTTCCAGAAGAGGGGTGATTGAAAGCTGTGGGAGGTTACCTGACTGTTGTTCAAGGTGTTCTTGGTCTGAGGCATACGCATTCTCTATGTCACATAGAGCGCTGATCTCAAGTGGAGCATTTAATCCGCAAACATTTTTCTGAAATGACTGATCATGACTTGGTTTATTCCAGATATCCAAGACAACTGCATTTTTTTTACGTGTTGGCTTTTCCCCTACAAAACCAAAATACTGTGATAAATTCGTAAATCAAAAAATAAAGTGACAATCTTACCTGAACCCCTTTTAATTTTCGTAAGTGTTGAACGATGTTGTTTTGAGCAGACTGGTCTAAGGGACGACTGGATCATGTCTGTCTTCAATAAGTGGTTGATTCTCATTGTACTTCTGGATATAGACTTTGATGGGAGATTTCCTGCATCCTGATCTTCATCACTGCTCCAGGAAAAGTAACTGGGATGGTTCATGTCACGTGCTTTTTGGATTTCTTTGTAGATGGTATGAAACATAAATTTGTTCCCATGTCCAAAACTCACTAAGGATTCATCCATTGGTAATTTTGTCAACCTGATCTGCATTGAAGGTGCTACATTGCTGTCGTAGTCCTGAAAAGTTTTTTCAAGTTGGACTGCACGCTTTTTCTTTGCCAGTTTTATCACAGCATATTTGTACCCATGTGTACCTTGGCAAAGCTCAACAGAACGGAGTCCCAGATCGTCGTCAAATTTCCATATTTCCACGTTGAAATTTCCAAGGAAAACAAATTCAAATATGCGTTTCTGGGTATCCCGTTTAGTTTCTGTGTCCTGTTTTGTGAAATCAATGAGAGTTTCAATTGGATGGACAGCACACGATGAAGCAGGCAGTGATACCATGCAGAGCCATGCAGGGAATTGTGGAGTGAGTTAGGAGCCATGGAGCCAAGGAGGATGAGTCTCTCTCTCTCTCTCTCTCTCGAGCCATGGAGCCATGGAGCCATGGAGCCAAGGATGATGCGTCTCTCTCTCTCTCTCTGGAGCCATGGAGCCAAGGAGCCATGGAGCCAAAAGTCTTGGAGAAACCACTACTCACACTGACTGACAAACCAGTGAGGCGATTGTGTATGTACCTTTTTTATTGATCCAGTTATGCTGTCTTCCTGACCATCATCGCTGCTCCAATCTCTGTCTGATGACCCCCGAGATGGACCGCCAGTGGTGGCACTGGAAGTCACCCGCATGCGCTTGTTGGTGAAAGGATGCTTCTGGAAACACATGGACTGTCTTATGACTGGTGATTGCACATATAGGATGGGTACTCAATACCTTTTGAGCAGGATAGTCGCTGCTATCGTTATCGCTCACAGGACGCCTTTTTCGTCTCCCCATGCGGGTGTGTGTTGACACGTGTCGAGTGGGTGGTTAATCCCTTTTTTTACTTTAATTATATTTTTTTAACTCTGAGAGCATGACATATTCCGCTGCGGGCGGAGAAACATCTTGATATTATCTTTTACACAGCAGCGTCCACGGGAATATCAACAAACAGCGACGAGTTCGTGCTGCACGCCACGCGCACGGAGGCGACTGCGGCGACTGAGGATATCACCACGACGTTGTTGCTCACAAACTCCGCCGACAGGCCGGTGACCTGGGGCACGCAGTCGTAAGCGGACGCATTCACAAACGTGTACATGACGTCCCGTTTGAGTGAAGAAGTGGTGTTGGTGTAGTAGTAGTAGTTGGTGCCGTTGGTGGTGTTGCCGCTGCTGTTATTTCCACCCCCTCCCTCCATTACCAATAACTGCTGCATTCTTACCGTAACATACCTGATGCACGCCGCCGTCCCCTCGTCGCACGCCACGCAGTAGGTCCGCCTGCACACCTGCCGGAGGTAGACGGTGGCGTTCTTGTTCGGCAGCGCCGCGCGGATGGAGGCGATCGTGTCGGGGATGGCGGTGAAGAGGGACACCATGCTGTTCGCCGGGGGCAGCGGCTTCTGGGCCAGCAGCACCTGCGTCGTAACGTTCACCAGCGGCGTCGTCGAGATGTTGATCTCCTTCACAGGCACGCCATTGCACAGCACGCCGGCGGGGCACTTGACGCAGGGGCTGGTGCCGGTGATTCGCCCCGTGCTCATGTACCCCAGCCCGCACACGCAGCCCGACTGCGAGCCCGAGAGCGCGGGGGAGACGCTGTTGAGGGGGCACCGGTTCTGCACGCCGAACTTGCACCAGTAGTTGGCCGGACACGGATCGCAGTCGCTGCCCCAGTAGCCGTTGTCGCACACCCACGGGCACGAGGGGGATGTTGAAGCGAAGATAGCATGCGCTGGCTTGGCCACAACGCACACGGTGCAGGCGCGGTTCTGCGTCGCGGTGCACGGCGTGTTCTGGAAGGAGCCGATCTGGCACACGGTGCACGGGAGGCAGGCGGAGAGGCCGGTTTCGTTGGCGTAGGTTTCGGCTGGGCATGTGGTGGGGGTAACTGAGGCCTGAGGACAATACGCACCCACAGGGCAAATTGTTGGAGTGGACATCCCCGTGTTGGGGCAGTGGAACCCTGGAGGGCAGTCTGTGAGATTTCCCAGGTTGCAGATACCCCCCTTCGGGCACAGGTTGCACTGCCAGCCTCCCAAGGGAGCAGATGAGTTGGCGACACGGTAGTAGCCGTTATTGCACGTGCAGTTGAGCTCAGGGACCAGAGCCGAGTTTGCAGGGCACGAGCATTCGGCAATCGATGATGAACCAGGAAGGGAGTACATGGCGTTGGGGCAGGGGATGGTCAAGTTCTCCGCGCCCCCTGGACAGTAGCTGTTGCTGGTGCAGCGCGTGCAGGACCTGTTTTCGGGTGGGAGTGTGAAAAAGAAATCAATCTCCTGAAAGGTGAGGTGGGCCCGGTTGCTCAACGAGACAAAGACATACCGTCCTACCACCCCACCGCACGTGAAGTTCTCTCTCAGCTGTTGATTCCCAAAACTTTTGGTGGATTTGAATACCTGGATGTTGGTTCCATTGCTCATGAACTCGCTGCTGTTGCCCACCCACACGGTGTATCCTTGAATGTAAACTGATCCATCCGTTTGGGTCCAAAGCATCCCGTCGCTTACCACTCTGGGTTCCTGGAAATCAATCCTCCACCAGTGCGGTTTCGATATGTCGTAGTTTGTAGCGAAAGGTGTGTTCAATGAGCCGTCAATGGCTGCTTCGGGGGGAACCATTGCGCTGGATGCTTTGACTGGACAGAAAGATGTGCCATTATTGCAGGATCGGAGCAGGCTGTAGGTTGATCCTGGGAAGTCTTTGATGGAGGAGTCCCCCGTGAAACCAGGAAGACACTTGCATGCGCTGAGATTTGTTGACGTCAGCGTAAGGGTGAAGCTGTTCCCGGGGCATGGCGTACATGATCCTACAACTCCTTTTTTGATGGCAGTGTAGGAGGTGTTGCCACACGGAACACATTGAGCCCCCACCATCCTGTAGCCTTCCTGACAGAGGCAGTCAGCCAACGAGCTTGAATTACTGGCCGACGTGGAATACACTGGACACTGGGTAGGAGCAGGCGACCCTGCAGGACAGTATGTGTTGTTGGGACACGTAGTCATGGATCCATTGTAGCACCAACTTCCAGCAAGGCAAACCTCGCAGTCCCATCCGCCCAGCGCTGGCATGTTTGGATTCTTGTATCGCCCGCCGTCGCATGTGCAGTTCAGCTCTGGCACAAATGAGGCGTACTGAGGGCAGACACACTGCGAGGCGGAGGACGCCCCGTATTGAGAATACGTTGAGTTGGGGCATGGCACCGTGTAGTTTCGCAGCGAATTCGAGGGACAGTACGCGTTTCTTGGGCAGAAGGCGCACGTGTACTGGGTGTACATGATATCAATCTCCCTGATCTGCATGAAGGCGGCCCCGTCCTGGGTGACGATGAACACGTACCTTCCGTCAGAAGGGCAGAGGAAGCTCTCATCAAGAACGCGCGCGTTTGGAGATTGATACGCCAGTTGGTTTTTACCTGGGAAACTGCTGTCATCTCCGACCCAGACCTGGAAATAATTCAACTCATTGCTTCTGCCCGCATTCCCCAAGGCCCAGATTCTTCCATTCGTGATTTTACGCGTTGTCTTGAAATCAATTCGAATCCAACTGTAGGAGTTGAATTGTGCTGATGGAACGTCACCGACATACCTGGTGCTGAGAGTGCCGTCCACTGCGTAGATTGCCTGGTCTGGGAAATACAGTGCAGTGACAGGGCAGATAGTGCTGTTGCAGGATCGGATGAGACTTGTGGAGCTGTCGAGTGGTAGTTGTTGAATTGATGTGTCACCATAGAATCCAGGCAAACACTTGCAATCTGATACGGAGGACGAACCACTGATGGAATGATTGCTGCCAAAAGGACACGGGATGCATGGACCAACTGACCCCCTCGCTGCATACGTCCCGTACCCGCACTGTGCACATACTCCGTTGAGCAGGGAATACCCATTTGGACACTTGCAGTCTGTGATGACGGATGAGTTCGCCAGGGAGTCTGAGAGGGCTGGGCACTGGGTGGGTGTAGACGAGGCAGCCGGGCAGTACGTGTTGACAGGACACACGGTGGAAACGTCGTTGGCACAGGAGCTCCCTGCTACACATCTGCTACAGGTCCACGCACCACTGGCGTTCCACAGCTTGAACCAGGTGCTGTTGCAGGTGCAGTTGTTAACGGAGGCTGAGCCTGGCAGTGAGATTGTGTTTGGAGGACACGCGCTGCACGAGGTTTTGCCCGCGTAATACATGTCCTTCGCGCAGTTGACGCAGGTGAAAACAGACGGCACGTTCTGCACGGGGTTGGTGTTGATCTGCAAGGCCACCCTGCCCTTGTAGCTGCTGGTAACAAAGTATCCATAGTAAGCGTCCTGCCAGAGGGGGGTCTTGGCTGCAAATGTTGAGATCAACTGCGGTCCAGACGCGGAAAGCTCTGTGGCAATGCAGCTGCCGGAACCGCTGGAGTCATACCATCCGATGCTGATGGAGAGGGGCGAGCTCAGCGTGTTTCCTCCCCTGACTGATGCTGGGCTCCACTGGAAGGTGTAGGTTCCTGCCTCTGGGATTGAGACAGCGGCTGCCATCCCATCAATGTAATAGTTTTGAGCGCTTGATCCTGGATCGGAAAAGAACGCATCGTTTCCAGCGGCGGTGTAGAACGGCTGGATGGTGCACGCCCTGGTGGTGGTGACGGTCCAGGAGGTGATGACACTCCCCACCCAGCTGGAGAACTGGGGGAAGATGTGGTTTCTGATGATGAATATTTTCGAGCCAGAGTACGCATTAGAATCCACGCCCAGGTTGCCGCTGAAGCCGTAGATGATATCGTATGCGTTCAGCACCCGGGGCAGGTCGCACGTACACCCATCATAGTTGCCAGACCCCGTGGGCGATGTCGATAGGGCAGGGCAGCTGTAATTCACCCCAGCCTTACAGTACTGATTCGCGGGGCATGGGCTGCATATCCACACAGATTCGTTCATGCTCACTCGCTGATAGCCTGGAGTACAGGTACAGATGCCCGAGACCAATGCAGAGTTTGCTGGACAGAGGCATAGGTCCGCAGAGCTGGATCCAGTGACCAGTGAGTAGCCGTCGTTGGGGCAGGGCACTGGGTTGCTGCTTCCACCTGGGCAAAACGCTGTTCTGGGACATTGGTTGCACTGAGCGCCATAATATCCGGGACTGCAGGTGCATTGGGACACGTCTGCTGCGCCTGTGACAATGGTTTCAAAACCAACAGGACAGGAACGGGGTGATACAGACGCAAGGGGGCAGTAGCTCTTGACAGGACAGACAGAGCAGTTTGCACTAGCTCCCAACGGATTGTACGTCCCACCGCTACACGGACTGCATGCGGTGCCGTTAGGTCCAGCGAAGCCTGGGTTACATGTGCAGTTTTTGATGTAGTTGGACAGGGTAGGGGATGAGGTGTTTGGAGGGCACTGGTTGAGAATACCAGTCCAGCACCAGGTGTTTGGGGGGCAGGCGGTGCAGGTGGCGTTGTTTACGCCCTGGTAGCCCCTGTCGCAGTAGCAGGCGGAGGAGTTGATGCTCTGGACGGGAGATACAGCGTTGGCTGTACAGCGAATCTGCGCGTTGCCGCCCGTGCACACGTAGTTGGCTGGGCACTGCACACACACCCCGCCGTTGGCGCCAACGAATCCAGGGACACATACGCAGTCTGTGGTGGCAAAAGATCCAGGTGGAGCCAGTGAGTTGGCAGGACACGCGCTCGCCAATCCGTTGAAGCACAGCTCCCCAGAGACACACAGTTCGCATTTAGGGGAAGAGGTGTTGTCCGTGTATCTGTAGCCGGGCTGGCACACGCATTCGCCCACTGTGCTGGAACCGGGAGGCGATGTGAAGTTCACAGGACATTGGACAATCAGATCACCGTTTCCCCCCGGGCAGAACGAGCCGCTGGTGCAGATGGGGCACGGGCTGGTGCCTGCTCGGGAGCCGTTGCCAAAGTACCCTGGCGCGCACAGGCACTGGTTTTGGGAAGCCGAGAGCGTGGGGCTCAGCGTGTTGCTGGGACAGAGGTTATTGGTCCCTGCTATGCACCAGGAGTTGGCGGGGCAGGGGGCGCAGATGCTGTTGTTGTTGAGGAGGAAGTAGCCTGGGTTGCACATCCACGGACAATTTGTCGCTGCTGAACCCACGCCTGTGTAAGTGGCATACAGAGGAAGATTGGTGCACGCAGAGCATGCAATGTTGGCTGTGGCTGAGCAAACAGAGAGGACATACTGGCCAGTGGCACAGGCGCCGCAGTTAGTCCCCGCTGTTACTCCTCTGAGACAGTATTGATTGGCTGGACAATTCAACTTTGTGGTTGGATCTGGACAAACGTACCCTGCAGGGCAAAGTGTTTGGTATGGTGAACCAGGAGCACAGTAGTTGGGTGGAGTGCATGGCAGGGCCGCAGTTGCATTCGGACAGAACGAGCCTACTGGACACAATGCTGAAGCAGTTGAGCCTTGAGGGCATATCAAAGAATGGCCTGATGAAAGTTCCTTTCCAAATAGTTTTAACTCGTAAAAATTCAAAAAGTATGCAAGGGGACCAAGTAGCCCACCAAATGTAAAGCCTATATACTGATACGGGATATCAGCTGCTGAATTCACATTATGTTCATAGAAACCACTTGCATAATCAGATGAATTCAAATCTGATGCCATACTTCCGCCTGTTATTTCAGTAAATGTTAAGCCGTCATTAGAACCATAACATTTCCATCTAGATGGAGCTCTTGATACAATTGTTACAACAGGAAATATTTGAAACCTTGTAAGGCTTATGCGATATGGAAATTTAATAACTATCCAGTCACCTTTGTAATTTGACACAATATAATTTACACCTTTATACGCTCCTGTCCCTGAATCATATTGTGATGTTCCCCAAGCAGTATGATCGCCTGTATTCTTATTGAATAAAAACCTCTTTAAACGTGTCCCGTTGTAAGATGATGATGAATACAGGAAATAATTACCTTGTCCAAAGTTTGCAGTGCTTGAGTTCAAAGTTATACTTTCCATGTAAACATTATTTTTACCTAAATATGTTCCTAAAACCTCATCTGAATAGCTATCATATAGTGTAGGTGGATATTCTCTTTCTTCTGTCAAAGGATCAAATACATCGCATGCAACTTTAACTGAAGGTGTTGGGCATACATAGCCCTGAGGGCAGAGACTGGGGGCGCTGGATCCTGCAATGCAGTAGTCACCAGGGTTACATGGAATTACAAGTGATGATGATGGACAATATGAGCCCAAGGGACATAGGTTCAAGTCGGTAGAACCAGCAGGGCATGTTGGTGCTGGAAATGAAATACTTAGGTATGGTTCTCTGGCAGTAAATTCAATTTCATCCAACATTATAAGAAGTTCCCCATTTGATTGAGAGAATGTAATGCCTATGTAACTGAAAGCAGTGTTTTCTGAATTAATAAATGTCTTGTTGTAAACACCTGAAATGTAATCAGTGATAGAAACTTGAGTTGATGTTGAAGCATTCACTATTTCAGTAAAATCTGTGAGTGTATTGCTCCCATAAAACTTCCATGCTGCTGGTGATCTCGTGGGTGCATAATTTCTTCTAAACATGTACCCTGTCAGGATGACTGGCCTGGGAAACTTTACAATTAACCAATCACCTGTATACCCACTCACAATGTTGCCGCTAAAAACAGATGCACCTGTGCTTGCGTTGTAGTGATTAAATGCAAATCCAGCAGCTAAGTTGTCTTTGCTAAAGAAGTTTGTGCCTGGTATACCAGGGTATTTTGAAGAATAATACAACTCATACGTCCCATTTCCTCTTGTAATTCCTGTTTGGTTCAATGTCATTGTCATTTTATAGACTGACTGCCCAAGAACTGTGGTGATTTCCTCATTACTGGTAGTGTCATACCTTTTGGGGGGATAAACCATGTCTCCCGTGAACATTGTTGTGTATACATCACATGCAACCTGTGACGACGAGTTAACACAATAAGACCCCAGCGCACACAGCGTAGGGGCCGTTGATCCAGCAGGGCAGAAGTTGCCCAAAGAACAGGCAGTCCCAGCAGAAACTCCTGCAACACAGAATGAACCTGCTGGGCATTGAATCTGAGCTGTACTGCCAACAGGACACATGTTCCCAGCAGTGCAGCTGAGTTGTGATGAGGTTGTTGGGCAGTAAAACGTAGCAGGGCACGCTGTCTGTGCTATGGATCCAGCAGGGCAGAAGTTGCCCAAAGAGCAGGGAAACTGTGTTGAAGTATTGCAATACCACCCAGCAGGACAGATTACTGGCAAAGCTGAACCTCCTGCACACGTGTAGCCAGTGGTACAGTTCATGTAGGCCGAGACAGTTGTGTTGTAGTACTGGCCAACAGGGGCGTTGACAGCTGTGGGATCCACATAGCACGCAGCCCCATTACTACTGGACGCCATCCCTGCAGCACACGACTGGCACGCGCTGGAGCCGGTGACGCCCGCGAAAGTCCCTGCCGGACACGAGGTGCAGAACGTCTGGGAGCCGTCCCCGTAGGTGCCCAGCGGACAGGGGGTGCAGCCGCCGGCGTTGGTTGAGGGCACCCAGTACGTTCCCGCGCCGCAGCACACGGTTCCTCCTGATACAGTGCACTGGCGGTAGGGCGTGGGGTAGGCGCAGGAGCTGGTGGTGGCGCAGGTGCTGGTTGAAGCACTCTCGAAAGCAATGATAACCACACCAGAACCTCCAGCGCCAGATATTCCATCAGTACTCCCTGAAAACCCACTGCCACCCCCTCCAGACCCTGTGTTTGCTGCTCCACCTCCTGCTGCATTGGTGCCCAGACCACCAGCTCCACCTATAGTTTTCCAAGACCCAGAGCAATATCCACCACCCCCAGCCCCGCCTGCTCCAGCTGCATTAGCACCTCCCCCCCCTCCACCAGCATATATGTCACAAACTCCTGTTATCGATGATACAAATGCATTCCCCCCATACCCCCCTTTTCCATTAGTAACGGCAGCTGATTGATCATTGGCTGCCACTCCTCCTCCCCCCCCGGCGCCCCCCCCCCCTCCTCCTGCATAGCATTTTTCTACAGCACCACAAGAATTTGCATTTTGATCAGTGCCAGCCCCTCCTATGAATCCACTACTAAGAGCTTGTGGAACATTGGTTGTGTCCACCGCAGGTGAAGAAAATGCGCTTGCACTAGCACCTCCAGAACACCCTCCAGATCGCCCATTAACAGAAGTGCCTTGTCCACCTCCACCACCCCCTCGTGCCAAAAGAACAATGGTACCTCCAGATGTAAGAGAAACTGACGAAAGGGCTCCATCATTGCCAGCTGTACCTGAAGTACTTACAGGAGCACCACCTGTCCCCACTGCAACCGTATAACTGACCCCCCCTGTGAATGTTTGACTGGGATTATAGACAACAGCCCCTGCCCCACCGCCACCAGCGTGTCGACAACCACCTGACCCGCCCCCACCCACCACCAATACTTGGGCCACAGTTGTTTGGGGAAATGTTATTGTGCCAGAGCCAGTAAAGGTTACATACTGACGATTACCACCAGGAATGGAACCACGCGTTGTTGTTCCAGTAACAGTCCCATACGCAGTTGAATAATACCCCGGCACCGGCACGCACCCCGCTGCATCCAACACACTTGCACTGTCCCAGGCAACGACAACCACGCCTGCAGCCCCCGCCCCGCTAGCAGGATTGGCCACTGAAGAAGAGAAGCCAGTGCCTCCTCCGCCAGAACCAGAGTTGGCAACGGCACTGCCTCCCGGCGCACCCTGATAAGTGCCGTAGCCTCCAGACACAACCCAGACGCCGTTGACTGACGCTCCGCCTCCAGCAGAGTTGGACACGGTAGTATCATCACTGCCACCACCACCGCCGCCTGCCGCGTACACAACGGGGTCTCCTGTGATGGACAGCACGACTCCCGCTCCGCCGCCGCCGCTTACTGCAGGACTGGAAGCGCTTGGAGCATCCTTGGCATCATAACCAGCGCTCCCTACACCCCCACCACCTCCAGCAGCGTAGCACTTGTTTGCGCTGGCGCATGAGTTGGCTTTGATGTTTGTACCAGCACCGCCTACAGAGCCATAAGTCCCATAAGGAATATTGGTGGTTAGGGGTGCAGGGGATGCAAACCGCGTATCAGTTGTAGCGCTAGAACCTGACGAGCAACCACCAGCATTACCCGCCGCGGATGTCGAAGCACCCCCACCCCCCCCCTTTGCAAGAATAGTAAGCGCACCCCCAACAAACGACGAATCAGACCCAGCATTCCCAACCGCCGTGCTGCTCGCCCCGCCCGCGCCAACAGTCACTGAGTATGTGGTCCCGCCAATCAGAGTCACAGTGGAGTAGATCAGCGCCCCCGCACCGCCACCGCCTCCGACGCGAGAGCCGCCAGACCCGCCGCCGCCCACTACAAGCACCTGGGCAGTGACATCCTTGGGAAACATGATAGTCCCCCCACCACCGGTAAATCGGGCGTACTGGCGTGTGGTGTCCCTGACGGGGGCGACGGTCGCGCCAAGAACAGACACAGGCTGCCCCGCCACGCTGGGACTGCTGCCCGTATTCGCAGGACACTGCAGCACTGCTCCGCTCACGTCCTTGTAGAACCCTGGCACTGCCACACACGCGCTGGATCCTGCAGTCGATGCAGTGTTGGCCGCGCAGGGCGTGCAGGCGGTGGCGCCGGCGAGGGAGAACGTATTCACAGGACACACGTTGCAAGCCTGGTTAGAGCTGTAGGTACCAGCAGGGCAGGCGCTTGCTACAAGGAAGCCGTCGCCTGCAGTGAGGCCAGCAGAGTAGTTGGAGATGATGGTTCCAAAAACAGTGGTGTTCCAGCTGGTGTATTGTGTTGCAGCATATGATACCCCGTTGACATCATACGACCCACCGCCTCCACCACCTTGTCTATTTCCAACCCCAGATGCACACCCCTGCCCTCCACTGTAGCCACCCCCTCCAGCCCCAGCATTCCAGCTTCCGCCTCCTCCGCCAAAGCCACCGTACTGAACACATGATGTTGTCCAATCAGCAGCCCTGGCTCCAATAGACCATCCTCCAGCACCCCCATTCAAGAATGACTGGCCTCCATAGGTTGGAGCTCCTGTCCCAGACCAACCACTGTACCAACCATCACCCCCATTGCTCAAGAATCCACCACCTCCTGCACCATTGGCAATTGAATTAGCAGATGTTGCATTGCCCCCGTTGCTACCTCCAGCCAATGCACCCCCACCTCCTCCTGAGCCACCAGATGAGCTGGCTGTTGCAGGGTTGCTTCTGCATTTGGCACCAGTTGTAACAGATAATGCATTTGCCCCCTCCTTTGTGGTGTCAGCTCCACTACCACCACCCCCACCAGCAACAGCAATCAAGGTGTGCTGTGATGCAGTGCTGAAGGCTGCAGTGCCAGCATAGATGGAGACAAATGTGGCCCCTCCGCCAGGTCCAATCCCAGCACCTGTACAGCCAACTGCTGCTTGACCCACCAGAACAGCAACCTTTTGCCCAGCAGTGAATGAATACTTTGTAGAAACCACCATACCAGAACCTCCCACACTACCAAAGTCACCACCCTTCCCTCCAGCCACTGCCAGATCATAGGTGCCAGTTTCCTTCACAGTCCAGATCTGAATGCCGCGAGGAATAGTAAATCCATTTACAGTTGTTGTTCCGGAAGACACAATAACATTGCCTAATGGCATGCTGGCATACTGGACAGACCCATCAGGACCCAGCGATGGATCCCCCTTTCTGCTATCAAACCCAAACACCACCCTGTCCTTCACACACACGCCGTCCACCAGCCCCGTCCCCGCCGCACACGCCACGCAGAATGAGGCTGAGGTGGCGGAGGTGGAGTAGGTGTTCGGGGCGGCGCACTTGGTGCATGAGGTCTGGCCCCCGGTGACTGAGTAAGTGCCAGCGGGGCAGGGGAGGCAGGAGGTGGAAGACCCCTCCACAAAGTACGTCCCCGCCCCGCAGCAGACCGCCGTGCCAGAGGGGGTGCAGTGGCCGTAGGTGTTGGCCAAACAGGAGGGGGAGCAGGTGAGGGGCATGAGAGGGGTGTTGGTGTCTGCATTGAAGCTGTAGATAGCTTGGACCTCAGTTGAAGTGAGCAGTCTGTTGTAGATCCTGAATTCGTCAAATGCTCCTGTCCAATAACCATTTGCAGAGCCTGGGTTTCTGCCTATTGCGTTGATTTGAAGGGTCATAGGGGATCTAGCAGAGGTAAATGTAACTGTTGTTGCTTGAGCACCATTGAGCCAACCTATTCCAGATGTTCCTGAAATACCTATGGCTATGTGATACCACCCACCTTTGGTAGCAGCAGCTCCAGAAAAAGTGACCTGTCCCAGAGCAGAAGATGACCACACATTATTCAATTGAACCTGGGTTGTACTGCTGGGAAGATATGCTATAATATCATTTGCACCATTAACAGCACTCTCAAATGCAAACAGGACTTGGTAATTAGGGGTAACAGAAGCATCAATATAGTACCAAGAACATATGGTAAAACTGCTGGAGAAAGTCACTGAAGGAACAGAAAAATACTGTGAACTGCTCCCGACAAAAGCCACACTGTATGATCCGGCCCCATTAGGACCAGCGCTTTGAGACGTCGGTGACGACACAGACGCAGTGAGTGCACCAGTGACCCCAGAAATATCGGCCAGCACATTGCCATTGTTGAAAGGATAATACGCCATCAAACTGCTCCCCAGATCATAATACCCCACATTTGCCGTACACTTCGCCGCCCTCGCCACACTCCACGAGTTCTGTGGACACGCAGCGCACGCGGTGGCGCCCGGGGCGAGGTAGTAGTTGGCCGCGCAGCACGCGCCCGAGCCTGCGGCGGAGGCGGTGTTGGCGGGGCAGGGGGTGCAGGCGGTGGTGTTGCCTAGAGCATAGGTGCCGGCTGGACAGGTCTGACAGGTGGTTGAGGTCCCCTCCACAAAGTATTTCCCGGCCCCGCAGCAGACCGCCGTGCCAGAGGGGGTGCAGTGGCCGTAGGTGTTGGCTGCACAGGAGGGGGAGCAGCTGTAAGGGGAAGCAGTTGAATATGACGCATACAGAGCAGCCACCTGATTGGCAGTCAGAGCTGAAGGATACAAGCGCACATCAGAAACATAGCCGCTGAATCCACGGCCACCGGATGGACTTGCTCCTATGACAAGCTCTGTATAGTATTGGAAATTTGCAGAGCCTGTGTGCGCTGTAGATGATTTCTGTACACCATCTCTATAGATCAAGCCCCTTGAAAAATATCCAGAGGATTCCTCAAACACAAATGAAAGATGAACCCAGGTATTAGCAACAAAAGCGTCAGTAGATGCCCCCCAATAGTCAGAGATGCCTGGCAGCGCGTACACGCCAACTCCAGGGCTACCAGAGGGGTTTACATCAATATTCATGGAATGTGTTGTGGTACCTGTTGACCTGATCCCAGCTACTTGGTAGAATGTAGTAACAGTTGCTACTCTCATCCAGAAACACAGAGTGAACGGAGCAGCATTTGAGTTTGGAACCAGCAACATATCTGTTGATCCACCGCCAAACAGAGCTGCCTTTTTGCAATTATTGGATGTAGCTCCATCACAGATACTGGAGGCATAAGTCACGGTTCCAGTCTTGGTCACAATAGCAGCAGCTGATCCAGTATTATCAGTAAAACTGCTCTGCATGGAAAGCTGGATCTTCGGAACTTGGTCAAAGAAGAAATACCCCACATTCGCCGTACACTTCCCCGCCCCCGCTGCGCTCCACGAGTTCTGCGGACAGGCTGTGCACGTGGTAGACCCTGTAGCCGCATAAAAATTGGCGCTGCAGCAGACGCCGGCACCTGCGTACGAGCTCTTGCCGGCCGCACACTGGAGACAGGTAGAACTGCTAGGATCAGCCGAGTACGTGCCAGATTGGCAGGCGCTCTGCACCACAGACCCGGCAGGGCACAGGTTTCCAACGGCACAGGCTGTCTGATTTGAGGGGGTCTGGCAGAAGAAGCCGGTGGGGCATTGCGTCTGTGAAGCAGAACCTGCAGGACAGTAGTTGGACAGGCTGCACGCGGTGGCCGCAGACACGCCAGCACTGCAGAACGAGCCGGCCGGGCATTGAATGGGCGTCACAGTGCTGGTAGGACAATAGCTGCCGGCGGGACAGCCGAGCTTGGAGCTGGGGGTTGGGCAGTAGAACGTTGCTGGACATGCTGTTTGAGATGTTGATCCTGCAGGGCAGAAGTTGCCGGATGTGCAGATGGTTTGCGTTGAGGTGGTCTGGCAATAGTAGCCCAGTGGGCACTGAGTCTGAGTCGACGATCCTGCAGGACAGTAGTTGGACAGGCTGCACGCGGTGGCAGCTGACACACCCGCTCCGCAGTATGAGCCGGCTGGGCATTGAATGGGCGTCACAGTGCTGGTAGGACAATAGCTGCCGGCGGGACAGTCAAGTTTTGAGCTGGGGGTTGGGCAGTAGAACGTCGCGGGGCATGCTGTTTGCGACGCTGATCCAGCAGGGCAGAAGTTGCCTGATGTGCAGATGGTTTGTGTTGAAGTGGTCTGGCAATAGTAGCCCACAAGGCATTGAGTCTCAGAGGACGAACCTGCAGCGCAGTAGCTGCCCAACGTCGTGCACGCTGTCGCAGCTGATACCCCAGTCCCGCAAAATGAGCCAGAAGGGCACTGGATCTGAGCTGTTGTTCCAGGTGGGCAATAGAACCCTCCCTGACACTGTGCTATAGTTGCAGTACTTTGACAATAATTCCCTCCTGGACACTGAGTTTGAGCAGTGGAGCCTGCTGGGCAGTATGAGCCTAAGGTGCAGGATGTCTGAGTTGTTGATGCTTGGGGACAGTAGTATCCAGCTGAGCAGAGGATCATGGTGGAGTTGTTAGGGCAGAATGACCCTGCTGGACAAGTATCACACACTGTATCTGCAGCATACCTGCATGTATCTGAAATAATGGTTCCCACTGGACACTGGGCACATTTGTTACAATTCATACCAGACCCAATATCCCTGTAGCTGTAACCTGGCAAACAATCATATCTGCAGCCAGGTAAAAACTCCATATCCATATACCCCAAAAAGTAAATATTTACCAACCCTGAAAAATATGGACACTGAGTGCAATTGATGTAATTATTTGAATAATAATTAAAAGTCATGAGAGCATAATCTGCAGGGCCATTGCTGACTAATTTTGCATGATATGAATTAAGGATATATTCCTGATTCTGAACATAATTTGCACAGGGAATTGTATATGTTGGTTGTGAATTGCAACTTGATTCCGAAGAGCATTCATACAGATATACAGTGAAACTTCTGAAGCAATTGTAATACATTTGAGTATAGGCCAATATAATTCTTGGTGTAGGTGATCTATAACCTTCAGGGGAAATCATTACCTGGCATGCATAAGTTCCAACGGTTGAACTTGTAGCAAAAGTAGAACAACCTACTGAAACATGGCCATTTATAGCTGTGACTGTATTCCCACATAGATTGGTTTGATCATCATAACGAGCTGTTTTGTTTGTGTATCCAAAAACACACATCTCCCTGGATCCTGGGGTGCAGTCATACCCTTCAGAACATGGAACTTTACATGCGCTGGAACTGGATGAGCCAGCAGGACTAGTCTGGCCTGCAGGACATGTGATTATGGATTTCATTGTGGGGCAATATGACCCAGCCGGGCAGATATCTGGAATGAACGATGAGTTGATGTAGGATCCTGTATTATATGCAGCAACTGATAGGCCTTCCAAATGCACTGAATCTGTTTCGGAAACAATCAAAAAAGCATTCCATTTGAGTGGATTTCGAACAGAATTTGCATTCCAATCCAAATTAGCAGGTATTTCTGACAATTCATTGATCAACGCCCATGACGAAGCAGTTCCGGAAATCTGTTTCATATACATGGAAATTTTTCCATTCACAAAATCAATACAAAATCTATATCTGTACCATGCTGAGTTGGTGTGGACGTAGTTATAGGCAGTTGAAGGTAAAATTGCCCCGTCAGCAGCAATCGTTTTTGTATACTGAGCCCATTGCCCCCACCACCCAGGCCCTGCTTCAGTGCTGACATCTATCACTTTATCACTATTTTGGTCGTATGCTAATTGAAAACGTGATTCCCATCCCTGTCCTTGTGTGGATAACTCAAAAGTGATGAAACTAGTAGTTGTCTGGGTGATTACAGGGAGTCTGAAAAAGTATGAAGGCCCGCTCAGACAAGACAATGTGGGTCTACCTCCACCCCCCCAGACACTTCTAAGGTACTTTGTATTTCTGTAGCTAGGAAATCTTACACTTATGCCACAGGATCCTTGATTCCTCATCCGAATTCCTTTTGTATCATCATCAGATGGAATGCCATAATCGTGTGTGCTATCAACAGAAGAAAACAAATCAAAATTTGCATAATACTCGCTGTAAAGATCTGAAAAAACAGCACATTCCGTATAGGTGATAAATTTACAAAAAAATAAAAACATGAAACATTGTAACAGTACTGTTGATCTGATTATAATCCCTGGTCTCAGGATCATGTCCTTAAAATATAAAATTCAGTTATATATGATTTTGTTGTTATTGAGTTTTTCTGAATCACTCCAAACATTCATGTTGGAAGCAGCCTTGTGTATGCTGTTTGTTCTTCTTTACCTCACAGGCATTGCCCATTTCATTGATTTAAAGGAGAGGGCACTCAAACAGACCTGTAGGCATATTCCGATAATAAACTTCAACACTGTGGAGACTTGATAACCTCCACCCACTCCAGCCCTCCCCTGGAAGCCTCCTCCTCTTCCTCTCCTTGATTTCTACTGCTGCTACTACTGCTTCCAGTAACAACCAATGACCCGGACACCATCCTGTGTTCCAACTGCCCGACCCCCGTCCTCAACTCCAGCCTCAACCCCTCGACCTCCGTTACCAACCCCCTCAACTGCCGCTTCAGACACTCCTGCTCGAACACCACCAGCGCGCACAGCCTCTCTGCCGCCTCGACCCTCCTCCGCATCACGCGCTCCAACGCGGCCAGCTCGCGGCGGTGGGTGTTTTCCGACGCCTGGAGGCGCAGGGCGTGGTTTACTTCCTGCTGCCAGAGGCCCTTCGGGGGGAAGAACTGGTGGCGCATTTGGAGGAAGGGGGGCTGGGGTGGAGTGGTAAGGGAATATTTAATAAAGAAAAACTACCTGAGCCTCTCAGACCACCGGCGGCGTCTTGCAGCACACCCACGCATTTGGTGCAGATGATGCTGCTAGTTTGGGCACTCCTGCTGGATCATACGAAAAGGGCTCCAATAAAAATAGCTGCTCTACCCCGCCCTTCCCCTCTCCCTCCCCCAGACGACGGGCGGCGGCTCGTAGCACACCCACGTGAGCAGGGCATACTGCGTCTCGCCTAGCCTGCGCCTCCGCCTGTCCTCGCGCCCCAGCCCCTCGAGCCACGCGCTCACCCAGCGGATGCGGTCCCGCTGCAGGTGCGAGTTCGGGTACATCCGCAGCATCTCCAGGTACTCCCTCGCCCGGGGCTCGAGGTCTCGCTTCGGGGGCATGCGCAGGAACTCCCAGAGGCCGCGGTACAGCTCGTTGTAGTGTAAGCTTTGGTTGGGCGGGCGCCAGGTCACCCATGCTTTGGAGGTGGCGGAGGTGGGGAACCACATAGGCTCAACAGGTTCTGGAACACTGTTTTTTTTTTAATTAAATTACAGCCGCCACGTGTCGAAACTAAATCGTCTCCAGTACACACGTGTCGCGCCACAAATCCGTCCAAATCTTGATCCACATAAGCAGCAGGGAGCAACCATGCAGCAAAGTGGGAAGCGTCGGCGGGAGGTAGTGAGTAGTGATGATAGTGATGCTCCTGTCAAAAAGGTATGTGCCTGTCCGTCCATCCATCCGTCCATTCGTCCATCTGCATCTGTTCATACATCTCAGTCTGCATCTGATTGTGCATCTCCGTCTGCATCTGTTCATACATCTCAGTCTGCATCTATCCATCTGTTTATGCATAGCCATATGCATCTGTTTACACATATATTACTGTGACAGGTACATACAGGGAATGGCCCAAGAACAATCAGAGTAAAGGTTCTTATTGTATATGCACTTTTGATGATGAAATCTGGGAAAGTTACTGATATTTGCATGACTGCTACAGCAACCAGCGCTGAAATATAATTTTCTGATTTCATATGGATCTAGTTGTCCCAGCATATCAGAAATGATGGTCAAGGAGTATTCAAAACTCCAGGTCGATGAGGTTCATACAATGACACACATTGGACACAAATATACATTTCTGCATCTAAGGAAACAAGCACGTATCACTGAAATGGAGAAGTTTATGCACTACCTGAAAACACATCACAAGATCATCCAAAATGAGATTTATGGGTATGAGCAAATTTCAAGCAATCAAGGAAAAGAGCAAATCACTGATCATCCTGGAATGAAGCTTATACTCCAAGCATTTAAAGATGACTCACCATGTCTAGAATCATGGACAGATCTGTCTGGATCAAGAATCAAAAGCATTTTATCCAGACTGAGCACCTTATCACACAACCACTTGAACCTTCAACCTGGATCAACAGAAGATTCATTTTCAAACAAAATATCAAATGATGCATCTATTGATTATTTGGGCAAAATCACACAAAAACAACACCTTCCAGGTTCTTCATCTGATGAAAATGATTCAAATGATTCTTTTTCTGGAATGGAAAATGCCGACTCTCCACCATGGCTTGAAATCAAAAGAATGTTAAAAAAACAGGCAAAGCAAATTCAAAAAATTGAGAAAAGTCAGGTCAAGCACACAAGACAGATGCAGAAAATTGAAGTTGGACAAAGCAAAGCCAACAATATCCTGGAAGAGATTGTATCAGAGCAAGAGATAATTAAGACAAACCAAGTAGATACTGCCTTTCTTGTCCATTCATTGGAGAAAACCACCCAAGACAGGGATAAATTGCGCCTTACTGTGCGATCTCAGGCTGGCAAGATGGGGGTTGTGACAAAGGAGCTCAACATTGTAAAAAGGAGGGTCACAGTGCTGGAAGAAGAAAGGGAGCAGACAATAGAACGTTCCGAAATTATGGAGCAGATGAGAATTGTCAATCAGGATGTCAGGAGAGCTGAAAAAAGGATAGCATCTCATCTGGGGATCAAGGACCAGCCAATGGGTGATCCATCTGACAACTATCCATACAGCCAATGGACAGATGAGCTGTGTGATGAATTTCGGGTGAAGCTGAAGGGAAACTATGATAAGGCTGCTGCAATAGAAAGGAGGTGTGATCTCCCTCCGTTGGAAGACTTCCCTGATGCTGCCAAAAGCAGGCTGTTCCAGTATGGTCTTGGAGTCGCTCTTGCTACCCCTGAAATCACCCGTAATCTGGAAAACTCTCCTGCCAAGCACAAGTATGATCTGGTTAAGCTGAGCGGGCCAATTTTTGAGGAGGCTGTGGTTGTTAAGCTCAGGAAGAGTTTTGAGATTCAAGTTGAATTTCTCTGTGATAAGCTGGGTGAACAGTATACTGAAAGTAGCAAAATCTATTATCCAATCGAAGGCGATGCTTTCCTCAGTCCTGAGGTAATGGTATTTATGCAATGTGGTTATTCTTATGATTGATCAACCCACTAATGTTATTTTTCATACAGATGAAATCATGGAATTTGGACCATAAACCCAGAGGCAATCCATTTTTTGATTTTAGAAAGCTTCTGAAAAAGAATCACTTGATTCCAGATGAGTACTCCAGCGATACGTGGTGGCGCTACTACAGCATCCTGCACATGACAGGCTCTTCAACGCGAATTGTTCGGGAGGAACATATTGCTAACCTGGATTCCATTCAAGAAGGGAAGTACTATTCCAAGGCCACCGTGAATGCCATGGAGATGGACTATCTTACTCAAATCGCCGAGCTCAAGACGAAGCTTTCGCGTGCGCTGCCTGATGATACCAGCTTCAACGACGCAGCGCGAGAGGTGATCAGTCGCACACGCAGACGGCGCCAGAACAGCAGGTCGACACGGCCGGGGAAGATCAACAACAAGACTGGAAAGAGGGGGTGATGCATGGTTTTGCTGTATTTTGGCAGTGGTATACCAAAGCAAGTGTGTGGCGTGTCCTGTGAATGCCTGCGCGGGGATGTGAATGGCGTGAATAAATCACGGAAACAAGGGTACTGAGTCTTGCTTTTTCCTGAATTCAGTCACATTCAGTTTAAATTTTAATTTCCCAATTAGTTTAAAATGTTCCAGAACAATCACTTTAAAATGAATATTACATATATTGCAGTATTGATATGTTTCAAGGTTAAATGAAAAAGATCAACACGATTGATGGAACAAGAAAGATAGGACCCAGGATCTGGGGTGTTATCCCTTTCCTAAAGTGCTATTGGTCTATTTGCTGATTGATCACACCATTACTGTGCTTCAGCGCTAATGGCACGAATAAATACAAATGGGTGTGCAGTCTGTGCGAGTAGATGATGTATTCGTACATGATGCTGCAGCAGAAATACACTGAAACTGCAGCAGACCCTACACAGGAATACACCCACGGAAAATTTACCATTACTGATGAATCCCCCACAGAAGCAGCAGGACTTATGCAGGCACAAAATACCCAGCAGCAGTGTGCGTGCTTCAGGGCCCTGTTTCGCACCCTGATGATGAAGAGGTCGTCTGAGCAAATCCACCTATCCCCTTACAACTAAGTATGTGTAGCAGGCCTCAACCTTTTAGTGTTGTTTACTGGATCATTGCTTCATATTCACGGTACAATAACCACATCACTTCCCGAAATTATAACCCTGGGAGTATTACTTGCAATAACCACATTATTACCAGCCTTACCCCAGTAAAACCACGCCCCAACCCCGAGCGCCGCCGCCAACGAGGCACCCCCGAGTACAGCAGCACCTATAATTAAATCCACAGACAGTCCTCCTTCTGGGTTTTTGATTTCCTCGCATGTCGCGTCCGTTGACCTCAGATACCCCGCGTCGCACACGCACTCATCCTGTGATTTCGCCCCTGCAACCGACGTGGACTGAAAGGGACACACTGTGGCCGCAGACGATCCTGCGACACAGAAGCTCCCAGCGGGACACATTGCAGCAGCCGAGCTCCCATTGATGCAAAACGTTCCGGGAGGGCATGCTGTAGGTTTAACCGATCCAGATACGCAGAATGCACCCGATGGGCACAGCTCTTTTGATTTAGCAGTAGGACACACGAACCCTGCAGGACAAAGAATCTCAGCAGACGTGCCTTCTTCACACAGCGAACCACTTTGACACTCCTGCATCCTTGATGGATCACTGCAAACATACCCAGCAGGACACTTTGTCTCAACAGTGAACCCCTCCCCACAATATGAGCCGCTCCTACTACACGCCTGCTTCAGCTGCGGAGCAAAAGCGCGGATATCGTCGTTCATATCG
>CAYQOJ010000001.1:0-28783 GCA_964419105.1 uncultured Methylococcus sp. | reverse complement strand
TTCAGCTGCGGAGTAGGGCAAACATGTCCAGCAGGACACGGTGCAGCAGCTGAACTTCCGTCGACGCAAAACGTCCCTAATGGGCATTCCACTGGTGCTGTTGACCCAGACACGCAGAATGAACCCAACGGACACTGCACTTTGAATGCAGGTGTGACACAATAAAAACCAGCAGGGCAGCTGATCTCAGTCGTAGAGCCCGCTCCACAATACGCGCCACTTCGACATTTCTGTTTCAGCATTGGCGTGGGACAGGCATATTCGGCAGGACATCTGGTTTCAAAAGTGGACCCCTCGTCACAAAAAGAGCCACTTGTTGTACATTCTTGTTTCCAAGACGCATTTGGGCAGATATAACCAACAGGGCACAGTATAGAAGAAACAGAGCTCCCGGCCAAGCAGAGCGTTCCATCCGGGCACTTTGCTGGAGCAACCGATCCTGACACGCAGAAAAATCCAGGTGGACACGTGATCCTCAACGCAGCAGTGGGGCAGAAGAAGCCAATGGGACAGTCAATCTCAGCCATGGAACCCGCATCGCAGAATGAACCATTTTTGCATTCCTGCTTCAACGTGGAATTGCTACAAAAATATCCAACAGGGCATCTGGTTTCCACAGTGGAACCCTTGTCACAATATGAGCCATTCGTTTTGCACTGACGCTTTGAAAACAAGTCACTGCAAAAGTATCCCACAGGACAGACTTCACACTTCACCCCATCAAATGAAACTGTCCCTGGATCGCACTGAACACACTGTGGCGGCACGTTTGATATCAATGCAAGGTTTATCCCAACCATAAACTGACCACCACCTGACGGATGTATTTGGCCTACATACCCCGAGTTAAGGTCGACTCTTGACAAACTGTGTGTGAGATACAATTGGAGAAAAAGGAACTTATCATCTGGGGTGATTACCATGCCATTCACCCAGCCTATTGAAATTCTATAACCATCTGTTTCCGTTGGCAGGGTTGGTGGGCATGTTCCTGCTAAAGTTGAAACAGTCCACGAGGGGATATCTAAAATTCTTATGGCATGATTGAAATTGTCCGAAACATATGCACGGGTTCCATTGGACAACACAGCAGAAGATGACGGGTAATCAAAGAGAGCACTGGATCCATCACCGTCCTTGCACCCGTTGGTCGAACCGCCAGCGGTGGTAATGGTCCCGGTTGCAATGTCTAATTTATGCACTAGGTTTGTAACATAGTCAGTCAAAATATAAAATTTCCCATCACTGGACAGCACTGATTTCACCGAAGCAAAGCTGAATGATGATAGGTTCACTGGAATGCTGCTGACAATCATGCTGGGCAACTTTACTGTTCTTAAACCAGCCTGTGTGCTGACATGAATCAAATTCGAGTTCTCGGCAATGGAAAGATACAAAGGGCCTCTAATACTCGCGCCCGATCCCACACCGTCAACATTCTGGGCGACCCCGTTCACCTTGATCACATCCAAGAATGTTGACACGTTTCTCGTCTTGTAATCAACCTTTCTCAGGATGTTGTTATCAGTATCAGCAATAATCAGCTCTGTCGTGCCGGGCAGCAAGGCAGCAGAAGAAATCAAGCCGAACCTAGCCACCCCGCCCACCCCATCGACCCTTCCAGGATCCACCTCACTGCCAGCAACGAGCTTGATGACCCCCCCTTGACCAGGAGCCAAATCCCCGCCATACGTCATGCTCTGAATACCCCACCTCCCCATCCATACCACAACGGAGTGGACCCCTCCCTTTGGGGCGAAGCCGGGGTCGCAGACGGAATTATTATTATTCGCTTTTGGGATCGGGGCAGTGCTTCCGGTAGGACAGAACCCCCAGTCAGGACACACCAAACTCAGACCAGCAGGGGTAGGGCAGTACAGACCAAGGGGGCAGTCGACCTGACTTGTTGATCCGTTTCGACAGAGACTGCCCGCGGTACAAACGGATTTCGATGCAGTATTTTCACAGTAGAATCCAGCAGGACAGGGGATTTGCTTGGTCGATCCAGGAGGACAAAAATTTCCGAGAGTACAGTTGATTTTGGATGAGGCGTTTGAACACACATAGCCTGCGGGACACAGGGTCTGATTCAGGGATCCAGGTGGGCAAAAACTGCCGAGATCACAACTCGTTTTTGATGACGCATTCACACAAAAATATCCAGCAGGACACGGCGCTTGGAAATAAGATCCTGGAGGGCAAAAACTCCCCAGCACACACGCCACCATCACAGACGAAGAAGCATTCGGACAGAAAAATCCAGCGGAGCACGGCGTCTGACTGCTGGACCCGGCGGCGCACAGCGTTCCAGGGGAACACCCCAGGCAAACTGATCCAGTAGGGGAGTAGGTTCCCTGGCTGCATAGTTGGCATGACGACCCTTTGGCTGGAATCATTGCTAAAGATTGCCAGAAAAGGTAATAGTTCCATGCACTCTGATATAGAAAAGCCACATACCCTGTATCCAGTCGAATACTTGCTAAATTACCCCCCATGTCGGATAAAGCCACAATGAATGTCTCATCAGAAGACAAGACCATATCCTGAATAGCAATGGATATCCTGTATCCGCTTGCAGTGGCTGCCGTTGCTGCAGGAGGGCATGACCCTGTCAGAGTCCATACCTGCAAGGTCAGAAGGTCCATGACACGCAAGGCGAGATTGTTCACGTCTGCAACGTACACCAGCGAGTTATTGGATGTGACCAAAGTCTTGCCTGGGTTATTGAACAGCGCGTTGGTCCCTGCACCGTCCAGACACCCCTGAGTACCACTGCTGCCCCCTATAGTAGCAATGCGCGATTCAGTCAAATCCAGCTTCCGAATGGTGTGATAGATGCTATCAGATAGGATGAAGAACAATCCACTCGGCGAGAGACTTGCCGTAAAACTGTCGGTTATTCGTCCAGAGTCCGATGCCACACCAGGGTTTGACAAAAGGCCATCACTTGTACCAAGAGCAAACGGGCTGTACAGTGTGCTTACAGAAACAGTTGGATATGTCACCATGCGCAATGATGGAGGGGCCACCACATACACGCGTCCTGAACCAACAGAGAGTCGCCCCATTGTACTAAAGGTTGAGGTGTTTCCAGGGCCGTCAGCATAATCTGCCACAACCCCTGATCTAAAAGCTCCTGCAAATGTTGTTACCTGTCCTGTCGTGACGTCAACCTTTCGAAGAACATGGTTTTTGGCATCAACACTCACCACTTCATTACTGTTGGGCAGGACCACCATGGAAGTGAGGTCTGTCATCCTGGCAACATTTCCCACCCCATCCGCGTATCCCGATATACCTGATCTACCAGCAATCACAATCTGTGGTCCAACAGAATACCCCACCCCGCTGTAAGTGAAACTGACAAACATGTTTGAACCCGCGAGAACAAACATATCACCCGTCCCAGATCCTGGAATGATTTGGAATCCAGGACTGCATGCAAGCAAACGAGCCAAAAACTTTAAAAACTGTAACATGAAAAGCAGCTGGTGTGCAGTCTGCATGAACAAAAAAAAACATCACCTGCCATTTATACACAAATTTAATCACACTACAAGGTCGTGTTGTACTGCTACTGATGTTGTCAGAGAATTTAGCATATGGTACTGTGGAGTAATCATAATATGAACCCATATCGGTGAAATTGTGTTTGTTTGGTATTTATTGAGTGTCAAGATATGAGCTTATATGCACAGTTTCAAGTCGATTTCCCAGTCCAGCACACGCGATACTGAGAAGTATGCATTCGTGACACTGGTTATGCGGGGTGATGCATATGTCATTGGGGCACTGGTGCTGGCCAAGAGCTTCAGGATGACCAAAACCATACATCAGATTGTATGCATGGTAACTTGCGACGTGTCCCAAGAAGCGGTTGAACTCTTGCGGCAAGGTTTTGACAGGGTAGTGTTGATAGAATACATCAATATGCCCTGTTTAAGGCTGAACACGGAGAAGCAAGAAAATATGTACGGGGCATGGACTCACCTGTCACTGACATGCTTCAGATGCCTTTTGCTCGAGGAATATGCAAAGGTCTGCTTGATTGACAGTGATGTCGTGATTCTACGAAACATGGATAATATTTTCGAGCTCCCTGCACCAGCTGCGTCGTTCTATACGTTCTGGGGAAAGAAAAAGGTTTACACTGGATTATACCATGGAGGGCGCGTCTCAGCTCGCGAGATCTCACGTGCACTGAGAACCCCTGGCTCGTTTGTGTGCACTATCAACTGCCTGTTGCTAGCACCTAGCAAAGATCTTGCAGACCAATTCGTGAAATGTATGGAGCAATTTGCCAGAAGGAATGGTAACTGTATTGGTTTTCGGGGGGTCAACTCGTGTACCAACGACCAAATGATCACTCATTTCTACACAAACTTCATGAAAATTCCTTGGACGCACATAGGCATCCAGTACCAGACTATTCCATGGAAGGAAAGGCCGATGCATGATGAACTACCATATTTGTTCCATTACTTCAATATCAATCCATGGACGATGGACCTGCAAGGGGGTGGATTTCCAGATCTAGCAGTCTGGTGGACAATAGCCAGGATGGTATGCGACGAAAACCGTTTGATCAGGAACTGGGTACCCAAGAATATGCAGCATAATCTAGACTCCCTGGAGACATACAGTCCTGGAGAATGCTTTTGGTGCTTGAAAAAGGACCACGAGTTTTGCAGATACCTGGGTGGCCACTTTACTATTTTGTGCCCTCAATGGAAAAAACAACAACAGACGTTTGTAGAGGAGACAACACAGACGGCGCAGAATGATTGCCATGGAAATTGAGAAAACCACAGACTAATCCCTCACTGCTAACAACTCCATCATATACTTTTTGTAGGCCTCAACCGACAGCCCCGCGTTGCCAGTGCGGAAGTCGTCGAGCGTGAGGATGCCCTTGTCGATGAGGTCCTGGCTCGCGATGCTGGGGTCCCTCGGGTGCTTGTGTGCGGGCGGGGTGAAATCAAATCTGGAAGAAGAAGGGGGTGCTGGCTCACAACAAAAGTAGTCCTCTTCTTCCCCTCCTCTCGTCGACACAAACAGCACCTCGCCCGTCTCAAGGCACACCGCCTCGTTCCCTATCCACTCAGCGTACGGCTCGTCCGTATACTTGTCGTAGAGGAAGCTGCGGCGGGGGGTGAAAGAGGCGGTTGGTTTCTTGGAGAAGGGGGTGGACTTGGGAGCGGCAGTCTCCTTTTTTTGCCCACCCGGCTTGAAGAAGGAGGTCTTGGGCGGCGGGGGAGGGGTCGGTGTCGCGGGGGATTTCTTCTGTTTCTTAGCGGCTGGCTGTGGCTGAGGCTTCACGAACACCTCCTTATACCCACCAGGCACAAAGAAGGAGCTGCTGCTGGGATCTGGGCCTGCTTTCTTGGGAGGCATTTTACGCTGGATGTGGAATACTTGGGGACTTAAAACTATAATAATACAGCACAAACAAATTTGATTGAATTTATGTTTTAAAAATAAAACCATGATCTACTCAATAAAAACCAATAACACCACATGCCACTCTCTCTCTCTCACGCAGATCAGCCGCGACGCTGTGTCAGGTGTTGTGCGTCACCTAACAATGCATGTTAAAAGCAGCACTGTAAAGGCATCGAAAACAACCAAATAACATGCCCTGCCTTAACGCAATTCAACGCCAACGCCGCGCGGAGCATCATTAAGAATGTGTTGTTTAATAAACTTGCAGACACTGAATTGGTGTTCCGCGGACTGAAACCATTGAAACATACACACTTGCTTGATCAATACCCCATCATTGAATAAAGCAATTCGTCTGGAATCCCAGCAATCACACTCCCCTTCCCAAGCCTGGAGTGCCAGCCCATTGCCACCGCCACAACCCTCCTCCTCCTCCAGTCTCGCTGCAGAAACGCGCGCACGGCCCTCTGGATGCGCCACACGTGCACTGTGAGGGCGGCCCCGTGCTTGCAGTGGTTCATCAGAGGGGTGTGTGAACCAGAGCGCATGCCAAACTCCGTCGCACTCATCGCCAGATAGTAGATACCATCGTTCTTCCACTGGAACAATCTCCTATCGGCGCCACAGGCCAGGGGATTCACAACAGCGTCCCAGAAGTGCCTTCCCTCAGTGGCATCAAACCGTCTGACATCATCCTTCCCAAGCGCAACAGGCACGCCTTCGGGTAGTACGACGCATCTGCGCCAAGAATCATGCGGTGTTTCGCGCAGCGGCAGAAGAAGATGCTCTGGTGAGCGCAGGCGTTCATCCGGTGAGAGATGTACTTTATTTTGATTTTCCACGTGTCTTTTTTTCCTTCAGCGTTTCATGCCAATATAATGTGTTTTCTTTTTATATTCACCAAAAAAAAACCAGTGTGCTGTGTTCTGGTCATCAAATTAATTTCACTTTTATTATTCGAAATACGCTGAACTGTGGCATGTTCTTAGTATTATTTGTGCTATTCATGAGTTTCTGTTGTGCTGATATTGCAAGCAAAACACATATTTAAACAACCCAGAAGTTGGGTGTGAATGGAAACTCCTGCACAAAAAAATGCAAACAAAATTTTTAATGATGAAAAAGGAACCGTTACTACCCATAATATAAAAAAGGACATTAAAGTAACAAATAAGTTAATTGGCGTAGTCTCAATACCATGTAAAATTCTTTTCTTGGAATATGACAATATAAGAAAATACGAGGCTACTTTTTTTTATTCTGATGTTTCATTGAATCACACTGCAGAATTTAGGACGTTAAGGGACGCAACTGACCACATGAAACACCTGGAGAAGGCTTTAATGCTGTTTAAAGATACAACCCCTGTTAAAACACTCAAATTTTTTTTACTGCAAGCACACACAGCATGGAATGCTATATGGACAGAAACTAACGGGGAAATTGGAACAAATGGGGCTGGCGGTGATACTGCAAGCGTTGATTATGTAGTCGATCTTAAAATTGCCCAACATCTGAGAAACTTTGATCACATGGAGTATATTCTAAAATCAATCATTGAAGGTATTGGAGGATATTCAGTTAAATCTGTCCCCCGAGGTGGATTTATCAGGTATGAGATCAGTTCGAGTCTTTACAAAAAGATATATGCGTACATCATGCTTGAAAAATATAATGATGGCAGTACTGATCTGAAATTTTCGTTCCAAACTACCGAAAACGATGATAAACATACCAATGCTCTAGAAATTCCTGTAACCAATGAGGAAAAAATGATTATGTATAAAAAAATATTCCCCGAATTGCTCAGAGACAGAAATTTTTTCTCATTTGGAGAGAAGGCAATGTGGCATATCAAAGGCACCTATCTGAGATACCCTCGAACGATTTTAAGCATCCTAGAATACCAACCAAAGCATGACCCTAATAACTATGAAATATTTCAAGTTGATGGTGTTTACTACTGCGCCAAATACTCCACTATACTGCTTCATACAGAATCACAAGACGAATCCATCAGTCTTATTTCAGATTTGATAAAGAACTTAATAATTGATACTGCAGAAATGAATGAAAACCATATGAAGGTGATTCAGACCCTAGTAGAAACGAGAAATCGGGTTTATACTCTTTTAGAACGAGAAGCGAAGAGTATGTTTGCAGAAAACATAAAAATCGACTCCAACACCACAATTCATCGAGAAAGAGGAGTAGGTGAAAAAGCAAAGGGAATTCATGCCATATCAAGATTTCTTTATGGCGAAGACGCATTTCCGCGTGACATGGGGCGTGGACCTAGAGAAGGAGAAGACCCTGCAGAAATATCAATCACATTTATTCAAATCCACAAAAAACCCAGGTTTTCAAAAATAAGTTGGAGTTTAAAAGGTGTAGACGAATGGAAAATTGTAATTGATATATTCCCAGTCAATCACCCCATAGAACAAGAGTGGCTCGAGAATTACAGTCCAGGCTTTTCTCTGAATGATTCATAAAATTCCAATAAAAACAACTAACTTCATTTCAGTTTCAAAAGAGAATAGCAATCTGTAGATTCCAGTACTCCACTGTTGGAAAAATGAAGGTTTTTTTTTCAGTACCCCTCCCTACAGCACAAAGAACCAGAGCATCTTCATCTTCCGCCTGACCCCCGCCTCGCGCACTGGCGGCACTTTGTCGCTCCCAGAGGAGAAACGAATGCACTGCCACAGGTGCACCTCGAGCGCGAGGCGGTCGACGCAGGCGAAAAAGTAGCGGATGGTCTCGGGGGCTACTGGCGTGTATCGCCTCATCCTGGCAGAACGCGCTGATCCCCGGGAGCTCCAGCCAAAAGAGCCCGCGCCCCATCGTCACAACGTGCTCGATGTTCATGAGCGCCCGCCTCGGGGGGGGGGATCTCACACCACTCGCGGTGGGCGTCAAACTCCACACGGAAGCGCTCGCCCTCATCGTCAAACTCGGCGTGCATGTGCCACGTCCCGGGCTTCCTGGCCTGCGCGCGGAGCAGCAAATCCAGCAGGATCTCGTCGCCGTCCTCCACAGATACACAGTTGACATGCGGTTGGTCGAAGCCCCACAGGGACCAGGTGGTGGCAGCGGGGAGGAAGGGGGGTGGTGGTTGAAGCATGCTGTTGCACCCACCACTGTCAGGCGGATCCACGTCACAGTATATTTAAACAGGTGTAACAAATGATGATGATGAGCTATCCACAAAAAAAAACTGCACTTACAACAAATACTTAAGCTCATTGACAGTGAAATGCAAATGTTGAGAGGTAGCCTTGAGAGTAGGAAATCTGGAAAATCAGGGGAAGAAAAGGAATTTAAACAAGCATATAAAATTGAGAATCAAAACGATGGTCACTTGACTGATATTGACGGGGTTAAAGTAGTATCATACAACATTCTTTCTTCTGAGACGTTTCCAAGCTCACATTACAGGAAACTTGATAGAAGTATCAATTCAATTGAACCAAGTGACAGGAAAGAATGTATCAATAAAAAAATTTTGGGATGGCTTACATCAAATCATATTATCTGTCTGCAGGAAGTAACTGCTGATTTTATGGGTGCTGATACCAACCCTGATTTGCATAAAACTTTGTCTAAGAACAAATACAATGCATACTATCATCATTATAAATACAATGGGGAAAAGAAAAAAAATATGTTAGGGCTGGCAATTTTGGTACCTAATTCTTTTTATACGATAATGGCATACGATTTGCTTCGGCCATGGGCAAACCAGGAGAAAAAAGTAGTGGACGGGGACCGAATCAAGGAAAATCAGGGAAAAATAATGAAATTAACTGAAAGTATGAAGGAGCTTTCCCCGTTAATCAAAACACCAGACCAGGATAGAATTAGACGTGTGTCTGAAAGACTAATTTCAACGTATGCCATAACTGATGAATCAATCAAAACTAACCCTGGAAAATTATGTGCTGCTCTCAAACAAATGCATTCAAATCTGTCAAGAGAAAATGAAGAAATTATAGCACCATACAGAAAATCACCTCCGAATATTGGCGACAGAACAATTATCATTTTGCATTTGATAGACAATCAGAGAAGAAATTTGGTGGTAGCAAACGTGCATGTGCCTTGCCAGTATGAAAACCCAGTTGCCATGACCACTCTGGCTCTCAGAACCAAGGAGCATATAATAAATTGGATGAAAGCTAAAACGTTGGATTCCTTCCCTCTGGTTTTATGTGGGGATCTGAATTCAGACCCTGATGATGCTGCTGGAAAAGCATACCACTGCTTTGCAGGGAACATATCTTATGATCCAACCAATGTGAACACAGAATACATCAGCAAATATGACTTTAAGAAATATGTTGAAGATGAAAAGTGGTATAGTTGCCTCAGAAGATCACATATCTCAGGGCTGACAAATTATGGTTTTACAGAGAATAGCATGAAAAGGTGTATTCAAGATATCAGAGCTGCCATGGAAGACTGTGGATTAAATTCATCTATGTTCATAAAATTCATTTTGAATGACGATGTACCTGATTTTGATGAGATTTTCGAAGATTACCTTCAAAATTCTCAATTCATTGAACGTGAAATAGAGGATTCAAAAGAAGAACTTAAAGAAAAAATAAAGTCTAATATTGCATACATCAAATCACAGAAAAGCAACTACATAAAACCAAAACCACTCCATTTGGATCATATCTTCATCAGGGATGAACATAGTATACTGTTAATAGAAAGTTATGACTACCCATCAAAACTTGATACAATTGAACGACTTGAAGGCAATCCAATTCCAAACTTGGACAAAGGTGAACCATCAGACCATCTCCCTATTTCTGTGTCACTAAAGTTCAAAGATGTACAATAATTGTAAAAAAAAACTATTATGTGAAACACCCCACTCCCAGACGACCAAACTTAAATGGCCACACCCTACTTCCGCGCGCTCGCGACCGCCCACCACCTCAGCCAGGAGCTCAGGACCGAGACGGACCGGCGCAAGGCGATGGAGCTGTGCTTCAAGAAGATCCACGCGTCGCTCGACATGTACAAGGGACACTACATCAACCGCCTGCGCTTCCACCTGAACCGCCACCACACCGAGTACCTGCGCAAGGTGCGGGCGATGGGGAAGGCTGCGTCTGACAAAGAAGCTCCGGAGAAGAAGCCACGCTCCCTGCGCGTCGGCATCGCCTCGGACATGGCCGCCCAGATCCTCCGTCTGGAGCAGATGGTGCAGGACCGCGACGCGGAGATCGAACGGCTGTGCGCGCTGCTGGACGCTGCTGCTGATACCACCTGGGTAAAAAAATCAGCGCACTGAATCTGCTATCCGTGTATTAAAGCCAGCAGTATGGCGTGTAGGGTGAATGAAGAGCTATACTAGCATTTTGACCCTGCTGCTTCTGCGCCTACTCCTCATCGCCCGTCCATCCACCCAGCAGCTCAACATCCAAGTCGAGATCTCCGCCGACACGAACAACGTCACTCTCGCGGACAACACCCTGAGCGCGGAGCTGTCACAGGCAAACCTCACGCAGGGCTACATCCAGTCCATCACGCAAGAGGAGCTCCTCGTCGACATTTGCTCCGTCGGCACGTTCTCCTCACCCAGCAGGGGCGCATGCATCGACTGCCCGGCCGGCACAGCGTCGCCAGTTGAGGGGGCCTACAACGACATGACGTGCGCCGCGTGCAGCGCCGGGACCTTTGCAGGAGTGGCGTCGTCCGTGTGCACCAACTGCCCAGCCAACACTTTCTCCCCGCAGTACAAGGCGTCCAGCATCTCGCAGTGCATCGCATGCCCCTCGGACACCACCTCGGCCGTGGGCTCCGACAACGTGCGGTCGTGCGTGTGCAACAGCGGGTTCTTCGTGTCCAACAATCTCCTCTCGGCCTTCGACGGCGTGGTCACCTCTCTGGGCTTCGACGGCGCAGTGTCGATCAACGTGCCGCACGTGGTGTGTTAGTAGTAAGTGTCTATTGATGTAGATTCAGCTTCGCGTAGTAAATGCCAGCGAACCCCTGTCTGTGTATATCCAGATCAAGCTGCAGAGTTAGTATGCTGTTGGTTTCAGCAAGCTTGACGTCGGATAGATGCCAGTAGGTCGTCGACCTGTCAGCAGGCGGTGTCTGATGGTGGTAGTCTATCATTTTTCTAAGCACCCCTACCTCAACTGGCGCATTGTCCAGACAGGCGGAGTTCGAATGGAACAGTGCAAATTTATCATCGAATTGAAACACAGCTGTAAGTGTGTTTGGATCTTTCTTTGACGCATACATTCGATATGAACACAGCGATAATCCTTGCAGGTGCCGCTGTAAACTCGCCATCGGTGTAAAATCACAGAATCGTTTGACTGTGTTGTTGAAACGAAGGGTCTCTTTGTCCAATCTAACCGTCCTAATCAAATCTAGATCCGCGTTGGATTGAAACGAATCAGTGTTGCTGTATCGTACCGCGGTCGATTCACCGTTCTGTGATTCACTGGCAGAATCACTCGCGATTTCTATCATATGTGCTGTTCCGGTGTGAAATCACTATATACATATTTTTTTCATTCAATCCAATTCACTGTGTTGCATGCGCACAGAGAAAATTGCAATCACTTAATACGGCTCTCCTCCTCTGATTTCTTCTTCCCGCCCTCCTCGAGCGACCGTATGAGTTTTAGATCCTCCAAGCGCTCGCGGCAGCGGAAGAGCTCAGCATCTATCTTGGCAATGTTCTCCTTTACGACGGTTGTCTGGGGTGGCCTGTTGGAGCGCAGAGAGGCATTGTCTGTGTCCATGTCAAACAGAAGCAGGGCAGGCCATTTATATATTTACACGTGCAGTTCTTCGTCTGTCAATAATAACAACGATGACATGTCGTGCGCAAAGGCGTCGCTGACGTCGTACACGGTGCCTTCTGAGGATTCGTCATCGTCGCGTGAGTCCTCTCTTATGATTACAAACCAATGATCATACCATTTATCCGTCACCTCATACACGGTACCCAGCTCAGTGTCGCGAAACACCAGCCAGTGTTTTGGACTGACCTCAAGGTCCACACTGAACACAAACTCAACAGCCGACTTAAACACTGCGCTGATCAGCTGCCGGTCGCACCGCTGGCCGAAATACCACGGGCGATGCTTGGGCAAGAGAGAGTACACTGCCGCGTTCACACCTACAGACTCCAGTCGATTCCGCGCACAGTGCAGCATCCTCAGCGCCTCTGGGACGCAGATCCAACCGCGCGGATTCAGCTCGTGCAGACACTTCTGTACCCGTAATTCCCTGATGCTGGCGTCCATGGCTGGATACGGGGCGCACACAGAACTTTAATAATAACAACAGTTTACTTTCCACACTCCTTCTTGTGCTCACCCCAATGCGCCATCTGACACCCCCTGCCGCAGTAGTACACCAGCATGCACCGGGAGCAGCGCGAGTGGCTCTTCCCCGTCCTGTCCCACACCCCGCAGCCAGCGCACTTGCGATCGAGGATCCTGCCTTCGACGATGTGCGTGCGGATCGAGTTGAGCGGGGCGGGCGCCGACTGCCGATCAATCGTGCGCTGGTGGATGGCCATGGCAAAGCGCTCCTTCTCCGCGCGCTTCTCGGGCTCGATGAATCCAAGCTCCGCGTCAAAGAGGTCCCTCCGCCCGGCCATGAGCATGACAGGCAGAAGCACGGTCTCGGTGACCGAGATGCACATCCCGAATTTCTGGGCTGATTTCATAATGAGGGTGTTCACAGTCACAGCCTTGGTAGCTTCTTCCGAGCTGCTGCAGCCGCTGGGAACGGTAAACTTGTTCTCGTACATCAGAAAAGGCAGCAGCCGAAGCGTGCACGCAAGCTCCATGGGGCGAAACTTCTCGTAGCACAGGCTCGCCGACACCAGGGAGACAAACTTAACAGGGGAACCCTCCATCATCAGGGAACAGAGCGCCATACCCGCAAACGAATGGCTCAGAATCCTGCACCGATCGGGAAAAAGCCCCACCATATCAGGCGCTGGTTGAAACAGGACGGCCTTCTGCAGGTTGCCGCTGCGGACGGTCTTGATCATCTCAATCATGGACGAGTGGCAGGTGGCGAACAGCACGCCCTCGTAGATCCGGTACGCCTCGTCGAAAAGCTGCTGCCGCTTGACCGGATCCGTCTCGAAGCAGGCCTCGCATCGCATCGCATGTCCGATGGTCTCGCACACCAAAAACTGGGTGGCGTCAAACTCCTCGGGACGTGCGGGGGTGTCTGCGAAGGACAGAAGCCTGGCTTTGACAGACGAGAAGATGGGCAAAACCGAAGACAGATCCCTCTCCCAGGGGCGTCCAAACAGGCAAACAAACGGGCTTCCGCTGGGAATGTTCGACGGAGCGCTCGTGATGATGGGGAGATTCGTCTCGGAGATCATGCCAAATTCGATATCAAACTCCAGTGCACGGAATACGCTCGAGTAGTTGTACAGGTCGCACTCATATGGATCGCCGCTGGTGGCAGAAGCACAGACTGGGCGAATGGGCATGTGTTGTTGTGTCTGTTGGTGAGAGGTCAGGGTGTTTTAAGTGGAATTTAAAATATTCAATAATAATAATAATAACGTTCAACGATTTCAGCTTTAATTTTAAAGCGTGTGGAAAGTTAAAAAAAGAATTTAAAAATGTTTACAGTTACTGATAAAAATCCCTGAACAACCCAACCAAACCCACAACCCAATGGTTGAAGCCCTCAACATTCTCCTGCGCAAGACGCTTGCGACATCAACACCTGACGAAGTCGCTTTCATCTACGTGCCAAAGGAACGCATCAATAAACGCGTCTATATGGAACGTTTTGGAAGCGCAGAAGTGCAAGATGATGGTGTTACCTACTCGCTCACGAAGGAAAAGCTCATGTTCTGCTTTAGAAGCGGGACGCAGACGATTTCAAAGCTGGGAAGCTGGGCCCTGGATGTTACTCCTTGCACTGGGAGAACTATGACATCGGTGGCCCTGCCCAGTAGTCTAGTTCACGCTATGGAAGACCTGGTTACTGCAATCTACATACCCGAACGCGCTGCTGGCACAGTTGGGATGACAGTGGTGCACTTTTACAGCGAGGAAGAAGCTGATACTTTCATCCAACGCCTCAGTAGTGGCGGTGAAAAATAAATCTGGAACTGCTTTCTTACATGCAAACATACATACATACAACACTGCATCTTGAAACCACACCACACACAAAACAGAGTTTTATTCACATACCCTAGAGAGCCTGGTATTTTCCACCTCATCAGCAGACCCCTTCACTCAACACTGCTGAACACAAACGGTCCAACAAACTGACGCATAATGACGTCATTCCCCATCAGAATGTACCCAATGTAGTTGAAAAAGTTCTCTTCTTTCATCAAATACACAGCAATCAACAAGAGCTCTGCGCGCATCCCGCGAACCGCAAGCTATTTGGCCAGATACGCAGACCTAGTGGCGATGGGGCGCAGGGTGTTGGCCGGCCCCCCCCCCCCCCGGAAGCGGCAATGGTGTCTGACACCCAACTCAACATGCCATCTGTCGCTGAACGTCACTGCCCACTCGGGGTCGAAAGAGTGCATGCGCTGAACAGTAATCGATGCCGGGTCTAGGCGGCGCAAGTACTCGGCGTCTTCTTCCGTTATTGGGGTGCACAGGTGGTGATGGACTGTGATGCATGCTGCAAAAGGGATAAGGGCGACACCGTGTCCAAGGTTGAATACAGGCATAGGGACTTGCGGGAGTATAGGTTGGTGGGTCATACTCTTTTGTACATAATTTGAAGCAGATCAGACTACTCAACAGATGTCACTTTCTTGTTGTGTACCAGAACAGTGGAGATTAGATTTGACCGAATCAGAAACACATTGACCAACCTTGACCACTGCTTCAGCATACGCTGCAAATCCTGAATGATGCTTGATCATCACTGGAACCCACTCTGGATTCGCCCAACTGTGCAGCAGATCCCCTTCATTGGAGCGAATGCATTCCGCTGCTGCAGCTATCAGGGAGAATTCATCGGAAATGTTAGATCTGCGCAATCGCTTGCTTGTTGCAGCAGTGCCATCGCTTTGTACTTCCTGTTTTTTCAAATATCGATTAGTTCGCTCAGGGTCTGAATGGAAGCGAGCAATGCATTCGTCCACTGAAAGATCAGGATTTTTCTTGTGCAAATCCACTGCAAGTACGGCTCTACGACATTCAATTCCAAGCGCACTCCGTCCAAGCAATTCTGCCAACTCATCATTAGGAGTGTCTGCATTCTCAGCAAGGAAGATGTCGTGTTCTATCAGCCAAGGCTTCCCCTTGTTTGCCATGCCAACACGTGTTAAATTACAATTGTAAAAGGAGCCACGTGTAAAGTTCAAAAAATATAAATATTTAATTAAAATCTATTCCACATCCCACTACCAATGTCCACCGACACTACTACCACCGAAAACCGCGCCGCTGTCCTCCTCGCAATGGTGCAGGCCCTCTCCGTGAAGCAGGGATACGACTGCCTCGGGACCGAGAGCGACCGGCAGCGCTTGGCGCACATGGGCCCCGAGGAGCGTTTCCGGGCGCTGCAGATCGAGTTTGTCGCGCTGACGTACCGCCTCGAGACGAGGGAGATGGAGCTCCGCGGGACGAGGGCTAAGCTGGAAGAGGTGGAGTGCTTGATCCAAACAAAAAACGCTTGAGATTATTACAGCCTAGTATTCCTTTTGCATTTGTGTTATTTCATGTTGTGCAGACCATTAAATATACTCCCTGATAACTTTTGACCAAAAACTCTCAAAATCATACCACCAGGTATCCAAAGAGCTCAGCGCGCTGCAGCGGCTCCACTCGGTTGAGTCCCGGCGCGCGTTCGAGGAGGAGGTCATCGCCAAGTACTCGCGCTCCCACGCCGCCGAGGCGCTTGAACTGCACACCGCACTGGAGAAGAGCAGGCAGAAGCTCAAGAGCGCCATCGATGCCGACCTCCTGGAGCACATCCCAAAGCCGCTGGTCGTGACGATGGACGACATCCTCCTCGCCGCGGGGGTCAAGCCCAAGGACAGCTCCACGCGCTCGCGGCTCCACGCCCTTTTGGCCGAGCACAGGGAAAAGAAAGCGACAACGCTCTGCTACTACTATCCCGTGGACGATCTGGAGTCGATGGTGCTCAAGATCAAGGCGTTCGCCAAGGACAACGCGCCCGAGTTCAGCGCCGCCAAGCCGGTCCCGGTGGAATCCACCCTGCCGTGGGACTCGGGCGTCGGGGAGAAGCGCAAAATGAAGAAGCACCCGGTCGACAAGGTCTGGGACAGCGCGCTGGACATTCTGGACAAGAGTTGCCGCGCGAAGAACAAGTGAGTGTGTGGATATAAAACAGTCAAACCGCGGCGTGCCTGAATGCGCGAAACCGGCCTCATGGCCAAGCGATACATCTTAGTATTCATAGTCACCATGGGATGCCTGGGATTCATCGCGCTCACGCGACCCAGGATGCCCACGCCCGACGCCTTTCCGGCCAACACCACACAGCACGCGCTCGTTTCGTTGCTGAGCGTTGACGGGCCCCAGGCGTGGTGGAGCCAGCAGAAATACATTTCAGCAGCGGAGAAACTCGCGCACTCGTTCCGCAAGCACTCCACCGACGCCATGGACATGGTCCTCCTAGTGGTGGATGAATACGGCGCGCTGAGGAAAAGGGACGAGCTGCGCCTGAGGGCTAGCGGCTGGATGGTGCACCGGATGCGGAGCGGGATTATGCCGGAGTACGGGGGGTGGAGTAATAATAATAATAAGTACTACAGTGCCAAACTCTTCAGCAAATTATGGATGTGGCGACTGGTGATGTACGAAAAGATACTCTACACGGATCTGGACACGCTCTTCACCCGCTCGCCCCATCAACTCTTTCACACGGTGAGGCTGCAAGCAACCCCTGCCATGGTGCTCGACCCTACTCGGCGGCACCACTACTTTAACGCAGGGGTGATGTTGTTGAGACCGAGCGAGGACGAGTACCACCGCCTGATTTCAGCAATGAATGCAAATGGCTATCACAACTACTACTACCACTACTATGGGGAGTACGCTGAGCAGGATTTCCTCAACATCTTCTACCACGGCCACATAGTGCAGCTGGACAAGAAGTTCAATCGCCAAGCGTGCAAGGAGGAGGGGTGCCTGAACGACAAGGTGTTGGGCGTTGGAAAGACGTTTGAGGAGTCAGAGGAAAAAAACAAGACCGTCATCCTGCACTTCAGCGGCGAAAACAAGCCATGGAACATGCGCAACTGCGTGGAGCAGGGCATAGTGCAGCTCTGTTTATTCTGGAAGCATGATGCTGTCTAAAACCCGCGCTCGATCCACCGTGCAATCAGACCGTCCCTGCGCTTCCAGCATCCCATCTCGATCGATCCAGACAAGCCACGCATGGTGCACTGCGCGCGGGATTCCAGCTCGCTGACCGACTTGCCTGAGACTATGATTTCCATGGACGTGGGAGTTCGCTTTAGCCGAACCAGGCACCGTTCACTCTCCCCGTCAAACACCCAACCCTTGATCTCAGCACACTCAGGGGACTGGTCCAGCGAGAAGCGCAGCACGTGCAGCACGGAAATCACCGACAACAGGCACAGAATGGCCATAATGGAGCGGGACATTTAATAATACAGCGCTATGATGATTTATTGCCAACACGTGTCTGCAGTGTGCGCCACGCTAGTAGTAGTAGTAGAGGGGTCTTCTTCTTCTCCGTCCTCTTCCTGGTAAACTACGTTGATTGCACCCCCTTCATCTGACAGGAAGGAGACCCTGCGCCGGGAAAAGACTATGATGTATTCAGGCTCCCTACTCACGCAGAAGGCCGTGACTACAAGTGCTGCAGCGATGCAATAGGCCAGAATGAGAGAGAGGGCGTAGCACAGTGACAGCATGTTGCGGCTGAAAGTGGACAGCAAGGGATACACTAAACTGAGTATCATGCACTGAGAAAAACGTCTTCTTCCACTCGGCGCTTTACCAACTCTATTTGCTGGGATATGAACCCGACTGCCGTGTCCAACTCGTCGCTGTACAATCTACACACTCCCCGTTGCAGGGACAGGCAGCCGTTGCAGAGGGCCAGTGCATCCCGCAGTTTCAGTGGATTGGAAAAGTACAGGATTTGCCCAAGAAATTCGAATTCCTTTATCAGATTCTCCACATCCACATACTTTTTCCCATTCGCTGATATGTAATTCCATATATGGAGCGCTTCGAATGACACCTCCTTCAACCCCTCCCCGTAATTCTCCACAAACAGGTCGATATGGATTTTCACAGTGTTCAGCCTCCCCATATGCTCACACAGCGCACACTCAGCATCGCCAACCCAGAGTGACGCGACGAAAATAGAGGAGCCCACTGCGTCGCACACGCGCTGGATGTCGAGGCCGGATTCGTCTGAGAACCATGGATCAGTAAACAAGATGGTTCTTAGCATGCACCGGTTGATGGAATCCCTGAGACTGCGTAGTATGATTGATGTCTGTTTTGCTGGTGGTAGTGTTGCCATTCGCTGGAACAACCTGCTGCAAACGCCTTATGTACACAACATAATCCACAAACAGCTGCAGAGAATCACGCATCTCAACCCAGAACCCGAAGCGCTCCATGCACGCTTTTTTCCAGAGATCAAAGGCTGCAATATAAGCCCCTTCTTTCTGCAGCAATACCGAGTGGCGATCTGCTGGGATTGTGTCCGTCATATGATAATGATGATTTCTGCTGGCTGCACAAACCAGCTCAAACGCCCCAAGCAACGGATTGGCTGCTCTGCACAACACCGCGCCGTTGGCGATGCGCTCGGGAAAGCAGGCAGGGACGTATGCTGAGAGAAAGGTTTTGGTGCTGATGGTTGTGCACTTGAGGGATTGCAGACAGCTGGCTGTTGTGCTTTGGGTGTAGGGGTCTGAGATCAGGCAGATGAGAGAGTCAAAGCTGGATGAAAGGAAAAAAGAAACCAGAATCAGTTAAAATAGTAAGCACACAGCAACACCAACATCACTCACTCCATGGCACGAGCAGACGCCCTATTCAAACCAAGTTCATTGAACTTTTCAACGGCAGAGTGCATTACAACCGTGCAAAGAACAAGTGTAGAAAGATTTTCAAATTGAAAACCACTACTTATCGGTTGGGCCGTCAGAGGCCTTGTACCCCTTTTTCCTGGCGACATAAAAACCATTGGGGGCAGGAATGGTGCGCTTGATAGAAGAAGAAAAAGAAGCGGCAGTAGTGGTAGTGGCTCCGGTAGAAATAGAAGCAATAGTCCTTTTCTTAGCAGCGGCACCGCCAGCAGCAGCAACCATCTTCGGGATAGGGGAAGGGGATCTGCTCCAGCGGCCCGGAGTCTTGGGGCTGTCGATCGCAGGAACGGCGCTGCTGTTGTCGCCATCTGCCAGAATCAGCTCCCGCTCGAGTTCCAGCTTTTCCTCGGTGAGACGCTTGATGCACTGATCCGCAAGCTTTATCGTGGATGTCATGATGATCACCTCGTCCTCAATCCTCCTGTCCAGCTCCCTGGCAAAACGCTCCGGATTGGCCTCAAACTTGAGCCGATCCAGCGCCACCCATGTGCCCTCGTCGTCGGGCAGACTGAAAAAAACGCGCTCCAGATTGTAGGCGACGCTCTCGAGACCGTGCTTGTCCAGCATCGCAACCAGCCCCGGCAGCTCGTTCTCCACGCAAAAGGCCCGCATGCCGGTGCCCAGCGCGTCAGCGTCCACGCCGCCCATCGTCTGGATGAGGTTGAACGCGATGTCGCACCGCTGATCGTCAATATCCCTGCCGGTGATGAGCGCGGCCAGCATTTGCAGGGCAGGCGCGGGACCCTGGGCGCAAAACCCCTGCAGAAATCCGAGCCGCTTCTCGAGGGGCAGCACCGCCTGCATCACCCTCCACACCACGGCGCAGCGCTCGGAAGTCGGGAGATCCTTCTGCTGCAGCGGGGAGAGGTCAGGGAGGCTGAAGTCGCGGCAAAACTGCTGGAGGAGGAGGAGGGCGGACGGCATACGGGCTCTGTGCATAGTGGGCTGCAAGGGATGCTTATATAATACAGAGAATAGTTTTCGTGTTTTACTTTTTTGGGGTTCAAACGTGCTGTTTCTCCGCAGAGCGCAAACGCGCCAGCCACAGCTGCTTGAGCTGCTCGAGCTCCTGCTCAATCTGGCGGCACATGCTGTCGATGGCAGAGTAATTATTCCTGGCCCTGCCCACATCATACCCTGCACTCACGGCAAGGTACTTGCACACGATCCAGCGGAATGCTGTGCAGTCGTAGCATCGCCCGCCACCGAACGCGGGTTGGATAGCAGGGCGAAGCACTTGGTTGAAGTAGGCCATCTGCTTCTCGTAGCGGCGGTTGTCGTACTCCCTTGCGGGGGCGTCCCTGGGCACAATCAGTCGCGCCTCGTGCGTCAGGCACTTACCGTAGACAGGAAAGTAGATTTTGCCACCCAAGTAATCCGTCTTGGCACCAATACTCCACGGCAGGCGGAATTTCAGGATGCTTGACAGCGGCCGCATGAGCTCGACCCACCGCCGCTGCGCGTCCATGTCACGCTGAATGCGGAGCTGCTGCGCTTCATCGGATTCCTTGCTGCCGATGGGGGCGCCCACCCGCACGTCGCTGATGAACAGGAGGAGGGACTCCGAAGAAAACCTGGTCGCGAAATCAGAGGCCAGGGCGTCGCTCATGAAGTCCTGAATCACCTCGATGTTGGCGTACTCGCCATTGGAAATCATACTCTGTGCAGGGTCCACGAGAACGAAGTGCATGGTGGGAAACATCTGGGCAAGGATAGGGATGTGCACCCCTGGCGCCGCGCCGGCATAGATCACGCGGAGCGAACGGCCGTAGTACGGCGTCAGGAACTCGATCTCCGAGAGCAGGAGCTTCAGCTGGCCAATGTGCGCGCACGCGGGGGCGGCCTTCCTGCTGTACCTCATCTGCCCGCAGAGCTTGCGGTTGATAACGCGCGTGAAGAAAGGGGAGGGGGACTGGGAGGGGAGCTTCCACTGTGAGCAGGGGCACGTCTGCATGGCGGAAGCAAGGGGGTTGTGCGGGTTCTTATATACTGGGTGATGAGCTTGGGATCAGGGAGTATAAAAATGAAGGAGGTGGGTGCGGAGAATACATGCTGCAGGTCAGGAGAATGAATGATGATGCCTTCGAAAACAACCGAACGCAACAGGGCCACACGCGCTTGCTTAGTGTTTTGAGATCGTTGGTGGACAGGATGGATGGGGTTTTGATCAGGACATTAATTCAAGACAGAAAGGATGAAGATTTAATATATTATCTGGGGGATGAAGACAGGAGAATTCCGTCAAGTATTAAAAACACAATAGAAGTTGAAACAGATCCTTCATGGAAAAGATACATCAAACCAGGACGGTTTCTCATGTATAAAGGACAATTTGGGAGATTAGATTCAGGTGAAAAATATAGACTGGTTGTTTGTTTGGATAACATCAATGAACAGGACAAAGTAACTATGGTATCAATAAAAACTATAAACCACAGGGAACCGTACATTGCAAACCAAAGTACTTGTGACATAACAACTGATGCCTCAAAAAAATTAAAACCACAAATAAAAGAAACTGATTATACTATTGATGAAACCTGGGATTCTGAAAAAATTAAAGTAGGAACAATTTTATTGATTAAGAGCGGACTCTCAAAAAGGCCAGTCATTTGCACTGGAATAGATTATCATGACCCAGGTTATATAAGGTTCAAGTACAAGGAGTTTTTCCAATTCACCAGAAAGCTAATTGTCACAGGAAACCAAAAAAACACACGTATACTTGACGAATGTGATAAAACGAAAATCCCTTTCCAGCCATTCAATGAAACACTTATAACATACCCTGATGATCTGGAACTCATGGAAAAGAAACTATCAGAATCACCATGCACTTTTGTCGCATTATACCAACATGAAATCCTGAAGGGCTATATTCACAACAGCATAAAACAATATTTTAGCAATGATCATGGAAGAATAAATGAAAAATTTGATTGGATGCTGTTTTGTGGAAGAGAAAAACCCGAAGAAATAGACCACACCATTCTCCCTGTTTCAAAAGATAATGGGGAGAGAGAAACTCTAGCACAGGAAAGTGATCCATCTCATGGTGAAATTGACAATTCAGATGGTGATGATATCGATGATTCAGATTCTTATAGTGTATATGACATGTGGAATTCTGATCCAAACTATCAGTCAGTCAGTCCTGAAAACACCCCATCTCCTACAGAATTAAGCGAAGGAAGAGAGTCTGAACCTGTGGGAACACAAAGAAGCAATAAAGTTAATGATGGAAAACAAGAATATAGATTGAGTCACACAAGAAATAACAAATATAAAGGAAATCACAGCAGAGTATTTATCAATCTCTTCATAGTCTTTCAACACTGGGCCAGATTTGACGCTGAAAAATCAAACCAAAATGCAGTTGACAGGGCGCTTTGGGATCCAGACCATAGCAATAGTGGATTTGACCTTTTCTTTAGACCAAAAATAGACAACACAGAACTCAGACCCTGGATGTTTACAGTGACACGAATTCTGAGAACATGGATCTCAGAGTTAGCTACGTTGGTTGGTGAATCCAGAGGTCAGGATAGATTTCATGTTAACACTGAAACTGATAATGGGGAAATTGATATCATTGATATAGGAAAAAAAGAAATCATGAAAGAAATAATTGACGAAGAATTGGAAAATATAAAGCAAATATTTTCAGATGAAGTTACCGAGAAATCATCCTTTATGAAACAAACATCAGATGGCAAGTATGATACCATACCAAAGGAACCAATAAACCCTGTTCTTGCTGCTCTCGACTACAGACAGCATACAAATTACAATTCATTTATAAAAAGAGGAGAAACAATTCTCAAGTATGCGTTTCTGAAAGCATTTCCTCAAAACACGGTTAATGGCTTTTCAGATCCTAGTATAGAGGGCGTGAACGACAGAATATTTACAGAAAAGGGAAAGTTTTTTGAATATTTATGGGAGATACTGAAAAACTACCAATACGAACAGGCACTTACCTTTGATGAATTGAAGGGTCGATATAATCCTGACACGACATTAATCACAGGACAAACCCTTCAATCTCTAACTATCCCGAATTTGATAGGAACATATGCAGAAAAAGGAAGTCGCCTTCTTGAGGTCATCAAACAGCAGCCACACACCCCATTGTTATTTCCTGGTTTACTAAAAAAAGGAGATATTCTCTGTATATACACTAAACAAGGCTGCACCATTGTCAAATTTATAAGATTATCACTGGAAGAAAAGAATCCAAGTATGGGAGAAGAAATAGAATACAACGAAAAGGATCGCCGTGGCAATTCCCAGCGCCAGGGGAGAAAGCTGTTCTACCTAAGATTTCATTCTATATTCTACAGTATAGATGAAACTGACGAAGAAACATACGAACTGCATGATTTCACCAATGTGTTTTTGTTATATCCAAAAGATCCATCAATCACACGAAGATTCCGACGGGAAATGCCATAACACCAAGAGCAGTTGTGAGTCCATGTCAAACTGAATGCGGAGCTGCTGCGCTTCATCGGATTCCTTGCTGCCGATGGGGGCGCCAATCACCACATCACTGATAAACAGGAGGTTTAATGGTTAACTCAAACCCTACCAAACCAAACCGTGGGCCTGCGTGGGTCAGGCGGGGAGGCAGTTAATGGTTTGGTTCAGTACTTCTACAAGGGTTTGTTATGTTTCTCCGAAAAGTGTCAGTCATTATGAACACCACTGCCACTTGCCAGCCACACCCGCTTGAGCTCATCGAGCGTCCGTTCAATCCGACGACACATTCTGTTGATGGCAGAGTAATTATCATTGGCGCTACCCACATCATACCCTTCACTTGCAGCGAGATACTTGCACACGATCCAGCGGAATGCCGTGCAGTCGTAGCATCGCCCGCCACCGAACGCTGGTTGCAAAGCAGGGCGGAGCACGCGATTGAAATAGGACATCTGCCTCTCGTAGCGCCGGTTGTCGAACTCCATCGCAGGGGCGTCCCTGGGCACAATCAGTCGCGCCTCGTGCGTCAGGCACTTGCCGTAGACAGGTAGGTAGATTTTACCACCCAAGTAATTCGTTTTGGCACCAATACTCCACGGCAGGCGGAATTTCAGGATGCTCGACAGTGGGTGCATGCGCTTGACCCACCACCGCTGCGCGTCCATGTCACGTTGAATGCGAAACTGCTGCTCCTCGTCCGTTTCACCATTGCCAGGGGCACCCACACGTATGTCGCTGATGAACAGGAGGGAATCCGATGAAAACTTGGCAGCGAACTCAGAGGCAAGAGCTTCGCTCATGAAATCCTGAATCACCTCTATGTTGGTGTACTCACCGTTTGAGATCATACTCCGTGCGGGATCCACAAGAACAAAGCGCATGGTGGGAAACATCTGGGCAAGAATGGGGATGTGCACCCCTGGCGCAGCACCGGCGTAGATCACGTGGAGCGAACGGCCGTAGTACGGCGTCAGAAACTCAATCTCCGAGAGTAGGAGCTTCAGCTGACCAATGTGTGCGCACCTTGGGGCGGCCTCCGCACTGTACCGCATCTGCCCACAGTGTTTGTTGATAACGCGTGTGAAGGAGGGCGGGGGGGGGCGTTGCTTGGCGGGGCTCCGCTGCGAGCAAGGGCAAGTCTGCATGGCGAAAAGGAAGGGGTTGGGCTGGTTCTTATATGCGTTGTGGAAGTGCAGGAGATTGGGACGAGGAGGAGTATAAAAATGCAAGTGTAGGCAAGGGATGCATGATACAGGTCAGGAGTATCAACAGTTCTGGTGATGGCATACTGAGAGAATACGGGGATCGGGTATCATCAGATGAAAGAAAAAGGGCAGTTCGCTTTGGACCTATGCTGGAAAACATACTGGGCAGGATGGATAAGGTTGTGATGATCAGGGCGGGTATTGCTGCCAAATCCATGCAGAAAAAGATCACTTGTTACCTTGGACGAACGAAAAAACAGTTATCAGGTAAAGGTATTCAAGATGAAAATTTTGATCCAGAAAAAATAAAGCGTGGATCATTCATCTATTTCAACAAAGGGGGCACCCCAGTGCTCTGTATGTGTATAAGCAACTTAAACAAAACCACAAAAGACATTGTCTTGTTATCAATGAAAAAGGAAAAAAAAATCATAGAGGTGGATAAAGAAAACAGTTGCATAACTGATACCATTTCAAGACAGGATGACATACTTACAGAAAAAAGTCCAGGTCAATTTAGATTGATTGATTGGAGTCACAAAAATCTGACTACCAACAGGATAATGATTCTAAAGCAAGGAGGAAAATCCCAGCCAATACAATGCATACAGGTAATAAAAACAGTGCACCCTGAGCGCCTTGAATCTGATGTCGATGAAGATGTAATATATTCCATTCCATCAGCAATAATCAAATGTGTCATGCATGAATTTCAGGTATCGTGTGTCACATTAACAGAAAATAATACTAAACTCATTCAAGAAGCTCCCATGCCCAACAGCATACCGTTAGGGCTTGAGTACGAAACGCCACTGACTTACTCTGACAACTCGCTGCGAAGCAGGCGCGACGTTGACGCATGTCCATGCACGTTTGTTGCCATGTTTCAGTATGAAGCGTCCGGTCACGACACAAAAACCAGCATTAAGCGATATTTTTGCAACGCTTTTAGTCAAGAAAATGAGATCATTCACTGGAAGATTTTCTGTGGGAGGTATTTTTACTTCCAAGATGAGGATCCAGAAGAATTTAAAGCTACAGAGGAAATGGCACAGGCAGGTGATGCAGCTCAAACACCAACGGAGGGTGACGGGGGAGGATCTGAACACTCTCCAAACGACACATTTTCACTGTATGAAGAGGGTAGTAGTAGAAGTCAAAGCATCGAGTATGATAGAAGTCTAAGCATTGATTCTGATTATACAACAACCCCTCCTCCTTCTTCAACTCAACGATCAGAAAGCAACCAAAGTGAAGTAAGTGGAGTAAGTGAAAATTCGGCCCTCCTTCAACGGTCAGGGAGTACAAGCAGCCAAGCAAGCAGAATCTCTCAACTTTCACGAAAAGCAGTCTACAATGACGTACTGCTCCCAGGCACAGACAAACAGGAGATGCTGTCTAGTACTGAGCTGTTGGTCTTCAGTGGTCAGCACTACCGAATTTACATCAACATATTCATCATCTTTCACCACTGGGCACGGCACGACCATCACAAACCAGAGGCGGACAAAGCACTGTGGGACCCTGACAAGAGTCACACTGGGTTTGATGTGTTTTACCCTGCCAAGTCAGGACAGACACATCTTAAGCCATGGATGTTTACAGTGACACAGGCGTTGAGGAACTGGATAATTGATACAGCAAAGATACATTTAACTGCTGGTAGTATAGACTTATCAAGCGAAACAAAATTCAAACATAGTATTGAAACAGCTCAAAATAGGATCAATACCATGTTAAAAGAAACTGATTTTAACTTTTCAGGGATTGACAATGTAAAATCCACCATAGACCCAATATTTGCTGCCCAAGATTGGAAAAAGGACAATTATAAGGACCTGATTGAACGAGCCAGAGTAATCCTCCAAAAGGCTGCGAGAAAGGCATTTCCTGTAAATCTTGATAAGGGGTTTCCCAGTGATGAAGCAGAACAAGAAGGAGTGGACATTTCAAACTTTGATGAATTGTGGTCTTACATTTCTCAAAACTTTGTTTTCATGAGTAGACGCGAAAGCAACAGCATACTAAAACTTCAAGAACTAGCAATTGGGGCAATGCCGGGAACGTTTGCCCCATACAGCTCACCAGCATACGAAACAATCAGAAATCTAAGACACACTCCAATATTGTTTCCACATTTACTGAAAGAGGGTGATATATTGGCCATCTACTCTGACGAAGGATGTGCTATCTGTAAATTTAAAGGATACGATGACCACGGAGGTGTCCTGCGGTATGATACACAAGAAAGCTCAGACCAAAAAACAGCAGAAAAACTGGCAAATGACGCGATTCGCAAGAGGTTTTACATGAAACGCCGCACCATTCACTTGCAGTTATCGGAAAATGACGGCGATATAACTTACTGCATAGACAACTTCATGGATGCCTATATTCTTACAAAGAAACTTGACAATCCTGCATTACCCCAATAACAAAGAAAACCCATAAATAAACTCCCCCACCCCCTCCCCCACCAATGCCTCTCCGCCAGCGCCGACCGCCCCAGCAGAAGACGACGCCCACCGAGGAGACGGAAATCACGCCTGCGGAGGCGACATCGGACAGCTCCCGGTGGTGGCCGCTGCACACGCCGCCGTCGAACGCGCTCACAGACGACGAGGAGGCGATATGGAACGCGGGCCAGTTTGCCCCTGCTAGCATCCGCTTCGAGTTCGCGACGCCGGTCCGGTGCACGCGCATCGAGCTCCTGCCGTGCATGAGTCCCGAGTCCGGCGCCGTCGTGCACGAGATCCGCGCGGGGTCCGACGTGTACCGCTACTCGGGGCGCGCGACCGACCGCCGCTGGATCCACGCGGAGCTGAACCCGGACGGGCAGCGGGTGAAGGCGATCGAGGTCACCACTCTGCAGAGCCCGAGCTGGGTGGCGTGGAGGAGGGTGCGGTTTTGGACCAGTAGGTGAGGAGATGGTTATTACTTTGAGAAATCGGTAAGTAAGGTAGCAGCATATATATATAAATACTGTTCTTGATCGGCATGAATATCAAAACCAGGGTATGTAAATTGAACTCTCTTCTTGATTCTATACTGATTAAATCTGGTTCTATTCATTTCAGTGCAACAGCAGAACAAATACAGTCAATGTATAAAAACGTGTTTTCTGTTGTTGTTAAGCAGAGCACACCCACAGATGAATTTTCAAAAAGATACTTTGGTTGCTCATCTGGATTTATCTGCTTCAATCTCTCTGGATTGGTAATGCAGCTATACGTGCATAATTCAGCCAAGAGTCAAAGTGGTTATATATTCGAGGGATTCAGATGCCTTTCAAGTCCATATGATAAGAGAAATTTTTATCTTAAATGTGTTTCCATTTATAAATTTAAAAGAGTGATAAGAGGAAGACACAACAGTAACAGCATACCAATCAATGTACTTCCAGAAACAGAAACATCTATTCGCATTTCACTTGAAAGTGATAAAACAATAAGTGTTCTTTTCAGCACAGTAAATTGATGTTATCCCTGCAACCACTGCTCAATCCCCTGCTACTTCGAAGACTACCAAACCCAACCATGAGGCCATGCCATGGCATGAC